>DAHWJX010000127.1:0-15471 GCA_027343965.1 Caryophanales bacterium
AGCTCTTGCATTAGCTGCTCTAGGTTATCACCATATTTTATTTATTGGTCCGCCAGGTGCTGGAAAAAGTATGTTGGCAAAACGCTTTCCATCCTTGCTTCCACCTCTAAATCTTGAACAGGCCATGACCGTACAGCAAATTTATAGCGTAGCGGGCTTGAATCGCCATCAGAGCACGATGCCTCCCTTTCGTGCGCCACATACCACGACATCGGTGCAGGGACTGTTAGGAGGTGGGCACCCTATTCATCCAGGGGAAATTACATTGGCGCACCATGGTATTTTGTTTCTTGATGAAATCCCTGAATTTTCACGTAGTGCCATTGATGGACTTCGACAGCCTATCGAAGAAGGTGTCATTCATTTGCGAAAAGGAGGTCACAGCTTCGATTTTCCTGCTCAGTTTCAATTGATGGCTGCGATGAATCCATGTCCATGCGGATACCTTGGCTCCCATCATCACGAGTGCACATGTCAAGCAAACGAAGTGCGGCGGTATCGCACGCGAATATCAGGCCCCATTCTTGATAGGATTGATCTTGTCGTATGGGTGGATCCTCCAGAAGCACATGATCTCCTTTGTGACTCTAACCTAGAGCAAGATAGTGCCTCGCTGATCATAAAGCAAATACAAAGCGCACGCGCCTTTCGCCTTGACCGGCAGCGACAGTTGGGACAAAAAGGTATCCCTAAAGAGCTGTCCCTCACGAGTGATGCATCAAGGTTTCTCGTGGAAGCAACGCGGTCTGTGCAATTATCCGCACGTAGTCTGATGAAAATTATGCAAGTAGCTCGAACGATCGCCGACTACGAATTGTCTGACGACGTTACTTCCGTTCACATGGCTGAAGCTATGCAATACCGCGCTACCTGATTTTTTTCGAACCGGTTTTAGCTATAATGACATTGGCAGGAAAAGGGGGCATGGCGATCATGAAACTTGGCATAGCATTTGCCGGCGGAGGAGCATCGGGGGGAGCTCACGTGGGCGTCCTGCAAGCACTCAATGAAGAACACATTCCGATCTCCATGATCGCCGGTACAAGCAGCGGTGCTATGGTAGCAGGACTTTACGCTGCCGGAACATCGATTGATGCATTGCTCCAATTGCTGACAAAACTTAACCGTAGCCATATGGATATTGACTTGAGTCTTTTTGCGCGTTTGATCAGTAAAAGAGACGTTCGAGGTTTATTACTTGGTGATCGGTTGGAGGTTTTTATCGAAGATATCCTAGGATCAAAAACGCTACAGGATATTACTTTTCCCCTTGCTATCATTGCGACTGATCTTCAAACTGGTCAAGAAGTCGTATTTAGTTCGCACCCTTGCCCTGCGCCATCAACCCGCATTTTCGGTGATCAGACAAGCGTGCCACTCTGGCGTAATGTATGTGATGCTTCCCTTGCGCGCGCCATACGTGCAAGCATTAGCATCCCTCTTGTCTTTCAACCGACCATCATTCAAGACATGATACTTGCTGATGGCGGTCTTGTTGATAACTGCCCTGTCGATCCTCTTCTCGCTATGGGCGCTGATATCACGATTGCCGTCGATACCATAACTCCCTTCTTACAGCGAAAGAGTCGGCTGCCTCTGCGTGTGAGAACCATGACGCAACAAATTATCAATGTTGGACTAGCGCGTCATGCACTTCTAAGTGCAATGAAAGCGGACATTTTTTTAGCGCCTCCCGTTGGCCCCATTGGAGCGCTTGATTTTGCCAACCTCTCCAATGTCGCTGAGCGGGGATATCAGTACACCAAAACTAGAATCCCACAAATTTTGGCTATCTTAAACGCACATTAATGTTTTTTCTGGTTTCCAGATGATTTATTCGTACCCATCTTAGCTGTTGTGTTATTTTTTTTGCGTCGACCAAACAACGGTGGCGGATTGGTATTTGATTTTTTCATTTGCTGCTTGACAAGTTGAAGTTGCCGAGGATTCAGGTTTACCCCCATCCGTTTCGCCATAGCAGCAAGATCCTTATCCTCCATATCCATGTTCGTCATACTACGTCTTAGCACCCATACGCCAAGTAGAAAACCTCCTACAAGGCCCACGATCAGTCCAATCACAAGTCCAATCCAAATCATACAACATCCTCCTTTTGTTAAGAAAAAGCTGCTATGTAGTGTTCGACAACCGGTATTTGCGCTGGATTATTGGTCCAAGTGACGGTCACTACGTCAAAGCGGCATACCCTATCATAATAATCTGTGTGCTCTTCGATAAACAGGGTTGCCAGACGACGTACATGTTGCCGCTTTTCCGCAGTAACCGATTCAGCGGCTTGCAAAAGATTAGTACTTGAACCACCTTTTATCGATCGCACCTCAACAAACACGAGTGCATCGCCATCTTGCATAACTAAATCTAACTCGCCGATCGATCTACGCCAATTTCTCTCAATCAGTCGATAACCCTGTCGTTGTAGATACCAAAACGCGACGTCTTCAGTCCGATGACCTGCCTCCATGCGCGCGTGACTTGATCGCTTATCGATAGTCCCAAGTACGCGTGCCCTTTTAGCGACTTCTAGCACTGGCCGAAAAGACATTCGATGGATTGGACTTGGTCCCATCTCCTGAAGTGCCTCTAAATGCGCTCGCGTTCCATAGCCTACGTGGTTCGCAAACCCATAGGAGGGATACTGTTTATCGGCTTGCACCATCCTTTCATCACGCGTAACCTTTGCTAGGATGGATGCAGCGGCAATACTTTGGCTCACGGCATCACCATGGATTAACTTACGTTGCGCATACTGAATTCCAGGTAAATTAGTACCGTCCACCAATACTATCGAAGGTTGAACAGGTAAAGCAAACAACGCTTTTCGCATAGCTAGGTACGTTGCTTGCAAAATGTTCATGCGATCAATATCAGCAGCTTCAACAATCCCCACAGCAAACGCTATCGCCACGTTATGAATAAGTTCAAACGCGTCATTGCGTTGATTTTCGGTCAATTGCTTGGAATCATAAAAAGGCGCATCAGAAAGCTCAGGCGGAAGAATGACAGCTACCGCAACAACGGGTCCTGCCAAAGGTCCCCTGCCTGCCTCATCAATTCCACATAAAAGTGGTCCAAATTCCTGCCGTAAAAGAACGTCATAATCATAGGCTGCTCGACATAAACTAAGTTTTTGTGACGAAAATCTAGCTCCCACGATGATCACTTCCATGATCGTTCGGCCGATCAAAAGTGAGACGCCCTAAAGCACCTGTCTGCACTTCGCGCAATAACAACTCTGCCGCCCGATCAACATCAGGCTCTCCCTGAGCTTTTAAAGGTACACGACGTTGTGCAATTTTCACAAGCATGTCTAAGGCAGAGTCGGTCCTTGCCAAAAAATCAAACCGATGCAGTAGGTTCTCAGGATATTGCCGGCAAAACCACACAAGGAGTTCTTGTGCCAACTCTTGGGGCTCTAAGATCGTTGACTTGATGGCACCGGACCATGCCAAATGCAAAGCGACATCCCGATCATCGAACTTCGGCCACAAAATCCCTGGCGTATCCAGCAATTCTATGGACTGAGCCACTTTAATCCACTGTTGTTGCTTCGTTACTCCTGGCTTATCCCCAGTTTTGGCAGCGCTTCGTCCAGCCAAACGATTGATAAAGGAAGATTTACCGACATTTGGAATGCCAACAACCATCGCGCGAATCGCTGTTCGTTTAATCCCACGCTTGGCCATCGTTGCAAACCGATCAGCCGTCGCTCTCTTGGCAGCATCCAACACACGGTTCATGCTGTTACCATGTAAATTATCCACTGCAACAACCGGCGCCTTAAGTGAACGTTCCCACGCATCCACGTAGTCTTTCGTCACATGCGGATCCGCAAGATCCGCTTTCCCCAAAACAATAACTGCTGGTTTTTGGCGTACAACCTCAATCATCATCGGATTGCGGCTAGAATCAGGCAATCTCGCATCGACAATCTCAATAACGACATCCACCAATTTGAGCGATGTAGCAACTTCCCGCTTGGCTTTCGCCATGTGGCCGGGGAACCATTGTATAGTCACGGCACTCGTCCTTAACAACATATATCATACAAAACACTTGAAAAAAGGGGGCTTGGTCTCCCAAGTCCCCCCTCGGCACTCGCATCAACGAATCTCTTTGATACGAGCAGCCTTGCCGCGCAAGTTTCGTAGATAATAAAGTTTGGCACGACGTACCTTGCCTCGCTTCATTACTTCGATTTTTTCCAATTTCGGCGAATGAATCGGAAATGTCCTTTCCACGCCAACACCATAGGAAATCTTACGAGCTGTAAATGTCGCACTAATCGCAGTTCCTTTGCGCTTAATAACGACACCTTCAAAAACCTGGATACGTTCTCGTGAACCTTCACGTACTTTTACATGTACGCGTAACGTATCACCAGGACGAAACGCAGGAATATCTGTGCGCAATTGTTGCACAGCAACATCACGTACTAATGGGTGCATATCTTCCACCTCCCGACGGGTGTTCATACAGTTAGCTACTTGTGTAGAGGACCACCCTGTTACCACAAGACAGTATAACACATGCTTCAAGCAAACGAAAGCTGAAATTAAGGTTTTTCAACTTGTGACAGCAAATCTTCAGGAACTGGTAGCGTTGCATTTTGATTGTAACCAAAATAAAGTTGCGTAGCATCAATCGATGCCGTCCCAAGTTGCGGAACTCCGACTGTTGATTGCACTTCAATTTGCCGCAAGGCACCGTCTGTTGTATCTACCCATACCGTATACAACGCCTGTTGCGGTACTTTGCCGCCTGTCACACCATGTTGTACAAAAGTACCCATCACTGAAGGTTGTGCGGCCGTTGTAAACTGATACACATTACACAACCACGATGTGACCGTTTGTTCAGGTAACGAATAAACCACTTTTGGCGGATTATTGACTAAAAGAGCACGCATTGATTGCCAGGGTTGTAAATCTGTGACTGGTTGCATCGGATACCAGTGCCCATTATCCCGATAATATGCAAACTTATTATCTTGATAGACAAGGTAATCATTGCCGCCAATCGTTTCATCAACATAAACCGTATTTGGCAAACGAACAGTACCATAAAAGTTTACTTGTCGATTAAACCGCCCAGCCACTTCTTGAATTTGCGCTTTTACCTCGTAAGTTTTCAGAGCATTCATTTTTGAAATGGCATTTAGCACCTGTAGCACGCCTTTTGGATCGACTTCACGGGTAATGATAGCCTGTTTCAATACGCTTGGATGCGACTGAAGATTACATCCACTAAGAACGGTTGCTCCTACTAAGGCTAACGCCCATAAACCAAATTGTCGCTTCTTCATTGTCCAAGCCTCCTTTGAGTACGACGCAGGAGCCCAAGGATGACTAAGACAACATACACGACTTCAGTAATCAATAGCCAAGGAATTTTTGATGGAGCAAGTAACATAATCTTTTGGTGCGCGTACGTTGATGTCAACAATTCAGGTGTCTCTGCCGATGTCACATAGGCCGTATACAAATCCACGAGGTCTACATGATAGGCTCGGAATACTGGGACTAGTACGCCATGTTCAAAACGATAACCGCCCAAATACCGGGTAGGTGATGTTGTAATATCCGCCGGTGCGTTGGCCACAATGACATCACCGTTTGCATGATGAAACACAGTCTCGAACCTGAATGAAGGTTGACCACTTACCCAAAGGTCTTGCCACCCACCATTTGCACTAAGTTTAAAAATTTGTGCCGGAACGGTATTTACGAGCAGTTCATCTTGTTGATTGCCCAATAAATCAGCGAATACAATGTCCCTCGTCAAAGGATACAAGTAAGTTCCGCGCAGCGTAGCCACCACTTTACTGTTACCAGGAGTCAATGATATGACTTGTATGACATTATTGCCTTCGACAACAGCCTGTGGTGTCTTCGTAACGGACAAAGGCAATATCGGGTAAACGCCTAGAACAGCCACCCCACTTGTCTTCACGTTGACGGCAGTTCCATGGTACTGACCCACAAGCACTCCATTTTGAATCGACAAACCATCCACTGCATGCGAACTTCTGCCTGTGACGTTCGCCCAATTGGCACTAACACTATGAGATGTCGACAAACTCAAATTGGAAAGGGCATTCGCTATGCTTCCAGGCTGCAATAACGTGGTTAAAAGTTGCCCAGGTGTTTGCGATAGCGATACGTACATACGCACCTTACTACCAATATTAATGAAATGTGGCGTGGTAAAAGGATAATCAATAAGCCCTAAGCGATAGCTTGGCAATTGCATGAGTTCAGCGGGTGTCGCACTGTGCTCCTTAAAACCAAGGCCACCCGGTGAAACGGTAACCAAATCGTACTCATGTTGCAACTCTTCAATCGCAGAAATGGCATTTTGCGCCTGTTTAGGGTCATTTGCCATCATATTGATTAATTGTTGCGCTTCGCCCTTTAATGGAGCATGTCCGCGTAACGTGACGATTTCTTGCGAGCCGTGCCGTGTCGGATCATTGATGAGCGCAACCGGTATACTCGGAACTTGCTTATCTGGGCTATTGATATGGCCGATGTAGCGAATGGAAAATGTGGATAAAAGGCCCAGATCAGAAAGCGGTACCCATAGTTGCATCAAGGAAATCACGATCACGACAAAAAGTAGACGTAAAACGGATAACTTTACGATCCACCGCCCCAAAGCCAAGGCAAGAATAACAAGGACAACATAATCAATAATTCGCCACGACATCGACTCGGAGACAAAACTCGTCAAAGCGAAACTCACCATTAAAATAAATAGCGTTAATCGTATGAGGAGTTTGCGGTCACGTTTTGGATAAGCAAATAAAAAAACCAACGTAGCTGCAATCACAGCCAGAACACCATAAAAGGAGTATTCAATTGTCCACCCTGTGAATACCAATTGATAAAAGAGAATCGTCCACACCGCATAGATCGCGATCAGCGGCATTGTGCGCCAGCGTTTGACCAAAAATTCAAACACGCCGCTTCACCTCCTGGCTCTCGCCATAGATCAATACGAGTGTTCCAACTAACCAAAATAGCATGTTCATAGCAGAATCCTCAAATACATTTTCCACGCCATCGTGCACGACAAGAACGATCAGTGCACTAAATACTCCAGCAATTAAAATTTTCATCTGCGGGTCAATAGTCTTTTTCCAAATGCGCCAAACATCACGTAAATAAACGAAGAGCAAGGCCACAAAAGCAAATAAACCCACCAATCCCATTTCGCCGAGTGTTTTTGCATAGTAACCATCCACGTAGGTAATGCCAAAGTAACGAGAGGCAATAGCTCCTCCGTAGCGGCCTAAGCCAGCGCCAAAGAAAGGATTGGCAACCATGCGATCATAAGCATGTATCCAGCGCGCGATACGACCATTATTGATGGTTTGCCACCAGTAAACGGGTGAGACAAACTGTTCGATACGAACTTGAATAGGGTGAACAAATAAGACGGCTAACACCGTCAACCCAATGGCAACAAATGTCCAGCGTTTGTCAATCATCCACGTAACAACCAGAATGCCTACAACAAGGCCCACCCATGCTCCACGCGTAAACGTAAACACCGCCGTCGCTGTGGTAATCAAAGCAGCAATCGCATAAAAGAGCCGTTGCCCGCGTTCTTTTTCATAGACAGCAAAACTAATTGCTAAAGGGGTAATAAACGCGGCGTAAGAGCCAAATATATTCGGACTGCCAAAGAGCGAATAGACGCGTGTGCGTTCGTGCTGTCCGATGGGAATCCACTGTGCCGGTACAGGCGCTTTGATGACATATTCATAAACGCCGTGAATACCCATTAAAAAGCCTGTCAAAACAACAAATTTGAGCAGAGGAACGATATCTTCTTTGGCCACGATATACGGTAGCGTTAAGGACAACAACATGTACATGAAGTCCACTTGATACCCAGCAACTGCCACGGTTAAGTATCCTACGTCCATCAAGATGTATCCTAACCCAAGTACGGCAAGAAAGATAATGTAGCGATAGGTCGGGTAGACAGTTTTACGACCATGTACCATATACGAACGCATAGCGTAAAAGGCAAATAAAATAAACAGAATCTTGTCCCATTCATGGCCAATAATTCCCCATGGATAGATTCCCAAGAAATAATCTACAATCGGGAAAGCGGCCAACAAATAGACAGGCCATCTCCAACGAAATGGCAGCACGGCTTCCTCCATCATCTCACCCCAAATAATTTATCGACCTTGCCATCATAACATATTGTCAATGAATTACCTGTACATATTGACTGGCGACCCAGCCTTGTTTACCGGCTCCATCTACAACATAATCCCAGCCATTACCCGGCGACTTTAGAACGACGAGATATGTCCCATTGGTCACGGTATCTACCACGTTTGCGGTCGTTGTAGCCACTTGCGAAGAACGAAGATTGAGGACACTTCCACCAACTATTCCGGTAACCTCAACCATATTTTGAAGGCTGACATTGTTCCAGTCGACAAAACCAACAACCCCATTTGTCAGCTTCACCTTATCCCAACCAGGTGAATCACCCAATGTTGAAAAAATCGTGCCTTTGGCGATACTACCAATCACCTTAGGCGCGGTTCCCTGTGCATCTGCAGGGGCAGCGTAAACGGATAATGTCGTAACAGCTTGTCCGGTTGCACCCGGTGGATAAGCAAAAAATGGCCTCTGTGCCTGTTCACTTAACAACGGTTGCGCTGCAAGCGATGGTGAATAGGTGGCTATCTCAGACATAATTCGTCCGATACTGCTTGCCCAATAAGGATCTGTCGCATAATCCACATTCATTCCATCAAGGTTTGGACCATTGTAAAACGATCCAGTTTGATTCAGGTAGGAATTTCGCACAAACCAAGCCTGGAAATTAATATCATATTCAATGGAACGAAACGTTGCTGCTGCATTCGGATTCGTGGTATAGGCCTCATACCCAAATAAGTTATCGCGATTAGTCGCAAAATACGATGTCCCCCACGCTGATTCAATAATCGCGTGTGCGACCAAGTATTCGGCGTTTACGCCATAGGCATCTTGTGCCTCAATAAAATACTTCCCTGTTCCTTGCAAAACACTTGTAGAAACTGCATGCGTCGCGATAAATTGATTAATCTGGCTAGCCGTCATCGTTGATGACGTTTCAAGGTTTAGTGTCTGATAAGGGTTTTCCCAACTTCCGACGTACTTATCGCCGCCTGATTGAACCTCATACCAATGATTGTAATCGGGCGATACATAGGTATTGCCCGATGTCATGAATGGGGGCGCAGGAGCCCAAGTGATTGATAATTTCCCCCAATTATCAACGATAAGCCCATTTTGCACAGTTAAGGTATCACCATAAGGGGTTTTAACAAAGGTCGGATAATTGGAATACAACACTTGTTGCGTAAAGGTATTAATAATCTGAACATGATCCAATGTTTTAGCATAGGCTTGCGCCGCTACTAACGTAGAAAACGATCGCACCAACTGTAAATACCGATAAACACCGTATGTTCCTGTAGCCCCGGACCAAACAATTTGATTGTTACTAATTTGGATCACCACAGCACCAGATTGTGTTTTTGCATAGGCAATCGCTGGTGGCAACGTGGTGAACGACTGCATCACTTTTGCGCCAACTTCAACAAGATACTGAGGAACATTCGTATATACTGTGGCCTGTGAAGAAATTTGTACCACCGTGACATTGGACAATGTTTTGGCAAAAGATAGTGCATCAGATTCTTGCGAAAATTGTTGGATTAATGCACCATTTTGATATACATCGTAGCGCGCAATGTTATCCCATACATCTTTACCTGTCGCCATAGCAATGACTTCAGCATTTTGACTATTTGTGGCGTACGCTTTAGCATCACTTAACGTGTTAAATGACTTGGTAAAAACGCCCCCAACAAAAACCTGATAATTCGCCTGCCAGACAGTTGTTTGCGTTTCTGGGCTCTCTATCGTGGCGTTTTTTTGTCCTTGCGCAGCCGTCATCGCATCGCTCAATGACTGATAGGTCGCGGTTGGAACGGTTGATCCCTGCATAATAACCCAATAATTCGCGGCATTGCTCCAAACTACCGTGCCCGTCAGGCGACTCATGATCGAAGCATTGGGTATCTGTTGCACTGTTGCCAAAGCATCAGAAAACGAAGGATAGTAGGTGTTATTTAATGAAGACGGCGCAGAACCTTGGACTTGTTCGACTTGAACTTTGTACAAATTATGAATCGTCGTATAAAGCATGGCACCCGATAGACTGTCTACCACTGCTGCATCCTTTTTTGACTTTGCGTAAGTTACTGCGGCGCCGAGCAATGAGAATGATTTAACAAGTGTACTATGTAATGTGCGCACCTCAAAAGCGTGCGTCTGGGATGTCATTGCCGTTCGACTCAACCCGTCAAAGGAACGGCTTCGGGTCTGCCAGGCACTATAGACACTTTGCGGTATCGTAAACGCTTGCGCCGCCATGGGGCTTGATGAAAAAACACCTACCATAGTTAGTGCAAAAAACATCATCTGCTGTCGATTCATGTCCGCCTTCCCCTCCAGCGTCTATTATGGAGAGCAAAAGGGGCGCATGTCAATCATAGAATAATGCAAGTTAGTAAGAAGCAGCCACGTCAAACTGCACCGATGAGGAACTTGACTGTACCGAATAGGGCGCTGGATATTGAGCAAAAACGGTGCCTTTAGTGACACCTTTGGCTGGTTTTAAGCGATACGAGTAATGAATACTACCATTTGAAAGTAGTGTTTGTGCCTTTTGTAAAGATAAGTTAAGCAAATTGGGCACAAGTTCTTGTCCTGCCCCAACGGTTGCATAAAGAATAACAGACTCTCCTTTTTGATAGGCACTTCCAAAGCTAGGCGATGCCCTGACAATAGTACCTGATGCTCCAGAAACGGAGGTCTTTAGAACCCGTATCTTTGAACTAGGAATAGATAATGATGTTAACCGCTGTATAGCTTGAACAGGTGCGAGACCTGTCAAATGAGGAATGACGATAGTACGTGCGTGTGCGCTAGCTGGCGCTCCACCCGAACCTTGCGACTTGTTACCTGATGCCTTTTGCTTGACTGAGGTCGATGGCGTCGTGGACATGGGTGGCAACGGATGAGACGATGAGCTATTTTGTTGAGTTTGCAAGATAAGATCGCCACCTACTAAAACGATAACAACAAGCCCCAGTACAATGCTTGACCAAGCCACCATCTTTCCTATAGGATGTCGCTTTGTTTCAAACTCATCTGCAAATGCATAATCCTCGGTATCATCGAAATCCTTGTCAGGCAGTCCCGTTAATTCCGTCAGTCGATCTACGGCTGCAGGCACCGGATCCCCTTCTGACGCTTGAATCATATCCTCTTGCACCATGAGTGCACCGATGACCGTCTGTACATCGCCAAACCCTACTGCATCCGCTTCGTCAAAAGAAAGCAGTCGATCTAAACCTGCCTGCCAAATGGGCGAAAGAGGATGGTGCAGTGGATTTTGCAATGACACGACAATCCATTCAAGTGCACGGCCAAAGTACTGTGCTAATTGTCGAGCAAGAGATGATTCCGTTTCCACCACTTCGTTACGTCCCCGGATCAAGCCTAATAATTTTGGCCTCTTGCCGTCAAAGATAATTTCGCCGACAGAAAACGAAATAGATTGCCCAGAATGATATAAAGCTTCCATACCTTCAGCAATCTGTAAAAACGTCGACAATAGTAAAGAAGCATCAAGATTTGGCAAACCCAAATGAGCCGTCTCGGTTCCTTCAAAAACACAAATCATCTCTTCATCGGTATAGGCAACATCAAACAACTGCGCTACGTAGGGATGAGAAAAGGTTGAGCGTCGCATCAACCACTCCTTGACGTCCTCATCATTCACTTTTGACCGCGGCGTGACAGCTAAGACTACCGTGCGATTAAGACGTACATCCCGTCCTACGCCTATACGCCAGTTGGCATGTACATAATCGAATTCGGTAGCGCTGTATCTGTCCGTCTGTTGACTCACCCGAAAAACCCCTCTCCGAATTTCCCCCGTTATTCGGTGTTGGCCCGCTTTCGTTCTGACTGCTGGCGTTCTTCTCGATGCCGTAAGCGAACTTCTCGACGCAAAGCCGCGGTACCATGATGCCATTTTTCTTCTTCGGTTTCTGGGATAACCGCTGGAACCGGCGTTGGATGACCATCTTTATCAAGCGCCACAAAAGTTAAATACGATGTTCCCGTCTGCGTACGCTCCCCTGTTAATAAATCTTCACATTCAATACGGCAAAAAATTTCCATCGAAGTATGATGTGTCCATGTGACAAACGCCTCTAGATAAATAGCCTCGCCAACTTTGATCGGAGCCAGAAAGTCGAAACTATCTGTGGAAACCGTTACAACAGGCATACGACAATGCCGCATCGCTGTGATGCTGGCAATTTTGTCAACATAAGCCATCACGCGGCCACCAAAAATCGTTCCATAAACATTCGTGTCAGAGGGCAAGACAAGGTCTGTCATCGATGTCCTTGATGCTGAAACGGGTTTTTCCTTTACCATGTCTTATCCCCTTAGTAGCAATGCGTGCGTCAGAGAAATCGTCGACCAATTAGGCGAGGTAAATGTCAACACCCCAACAACTACGGCAATAACCAACATAGCCACCCACATGAACTTTTGCATAGGTACACCTCATTTTTCGATTTTTAATCACTATGTAGCGGAAGTTCCCTCATCCGTGTAAGTTGTTTCTTCGCGCGAACGCGTAATGTCGACGCCTACCGTTTCAAACACCCCTTGCAGTGGTGCACCAGGCTTTTCCACACACAAGTTTACAGTGAGCACAGTAGGGAAGCGCATTAATATCGCGTCAGCGATTCTTTGCGCCAAGCCCTCAAGCAATCGATATGGTGAACCTTCCACGAGACTCTTAACTATATTATACACTTCTCCGTAGTTCACCGTCATGAGCAAGTCATCATGGATACCTGCCAGGTGCAAATTACACTCCAAAGTAATCGACACGACAAAGCGCTGTCCCAATTGTGTCTCCTGTTCAAACACACCATGACGACCGTAAAACTGCATATTGCGAATAAAAATGTGATCCATCTTGTCACCTCCTCGGCAAGGTTGCCTGATTTATCTGTAAAGCATACTCAGCCGCATGGTTACCAGCTACATGACCCGTCGAGAAAGCTACCGTAATATTGTATCCTCCGGTATGGGCATGCACATCCAAGACTTCGCCACAAAAATAAAGACCATATGCCTTTCTTGAGGCCAGTGTAGCCGGTTCGACTTCCTTAAGAAAAATGCCTCCACCAGTCACTGTGGCCTTGGTAAGACCGAGCGAACCTGTTACATGAACAGGAAACGCCTTAATGAGAGAGGCGATTTTTTCAGCGTCCTTCTTCAATAAATGAGCGCCTTCTGTTTGCGAATCGATCTGCAAGACAAACAACAGAACATCAGCATATCGCTCCGATAACAAGTCACGTAACAAGGATCGTAATAGTTTTTTACTATGTTCTTTCGCTATCTGTTGAATCTTGGAAAAAATCGTCTCTTTGGATAGATCGGGCAATAAATCTACCTTCACTACGACATGATCTACTTTGTATCGTGCTAAGAACTTCACTACATATTGACTCATTCTAAGTGCCACAGGCCCTGAGAGACCAAAGTGCGTAAAAAGTAGATCGCCCTCTTCTCTTGCGATCACTTTTCCTTTTTCATCATACGCTGTCAGCAACGTATCACGCAAAGAAACACCTTGCAACCAGCGTTCCTTTACCCATAGATCATCAGCTATAAGCGGTACGGATGTAGGATACGGTTCTACAAGCGTATGTCCAATCGATCGAGCAAAACTGTATCCATCACCAGTTGATCCAGTTTGTGGGACAGAACATCCTCCGGTGGCAATGACGAGTGCTCGTGTACTATATTTGGAATCTTGAACGTGAACATGCCATGAGAATTCGTCATGTTTTGTGATCATCGATACTTCTTGATTATAGCGCACAGTCACCTCATGCTTATCTAACGCTTGTAACAAGGCTTGTAAAACCGTATCTGCACGATCAGTTACAGGAAACATCCTGCCACGATCCTCTTCCTTTAATGAAACGCCAAGGCCTGTAAAAAAAGCTATAATATCATCGTTAGACCATTGCCTAAACACGCTATGCAAAAAACGGCCATTTCCCGGCGTGTTTTCTATAATATGGTCGATACCCCGCGCATTCGTAACGTTGCATCGTCCACCACCAGAGATGAGCAGTTTTCGGCCTGGCCGCTTCCCTTTTTCGATAAGCAGTGTACGGGCGCCACGATGACCGGCCTCGATGGCTGCCATCAATCCCGACGGGCCTGCACCAATAACGATTACATCCCATATCGGATCCATTTGATCATCCATTCTGTCACCTACCCGCTTTCTTTCTATAGTATAATGCGGGCAGGAAAAGTGCCAATTGTGATGAACCTAGTGGAGGTAAACCCGTGAAATCTTTCGCCAAACGAACTCAGCATATTCAATCCGCTATATTTTCTGAATTAGCTATACGCAAGGGTGAATTGTTAGCCGCTGGAAATCAAATAGTTGATCTCGGCATTGGTTCACCTGATCTTACTCCCCCTGCTCATGTTATAGCCACACTAAAGCATGCCATCGATAACCCCGATGCGTTTGGCTACGCTGACACCAGAGGAAGCGCTTCGTTTCGCTCCCAAGCTGCTCATTTTCTTGCGCAACGGTATGGGGTTCAGGTGAATTATGAAACCGAAATACTCAGCTTAATGGGCGCACAAGATGCATTGTCTCATCTACCGTTAGCTTTGATAGATCCTCTAGACGTAGTTCTTATTCCAGATCCAGGATATCCCATATACGAAACGTCCGTATACTTGGCTGGGGGTATCCCGGTGCGTATGCCTTGCCTAGAAAAAAATCATTTTTTACCTGACCTCGAGGCAATTGACCGTGATGTTTTGAAGAAGACAAAAATGATGGTGCTTAACTATCCGGGCAATCCTCTTGCCACCCTAGCTCCACCATCATTTTTCCATGAAGTTATTGAATTTGCCAAACGACACGATATCGTAGTTGTGCATGATGCTGCGTACATTGAACTCGTATTTGCCAAAGAATCAGCGCCATCTTTTTTGGCATTCCCAGGAGCCAAAGATATTGGCATTGAACTGCATTCCTTCTCCAAAACGTTCAATATGGCTGGACCACGCATCGCTTTTGCTGCTGGCAACAAAGACATTCTTCGAGCCCTTCATCTTGTCAAATCTAACATCGATTATGGAGTCTTTCCTGCCGTACAGGAGGCCGCCATCAGCGCTCTCTTAAAGCCCGATGAACATATCAATGCACTTCGACACGTCTATCGGGAACGACGTGACGCCTTTTTAAAACCACTGCATGATGCTGGTTGGCATATTACCAAACCCGACGCAACCATGT
>DAHWJX010000129.1:0-4640 GCA_027343965.1 Caryophanales bacterium
GGCTTCTCCCTTTGTTGCAAATAGGTCACGCACCGTGCAACCAACTTGCTGCTCCACGAGGGCATCAACATCAAAGCAGACAAATCCATACGATGTCGCAAGTAATCTTCCTATCGTAGACTTCCCCGTACCCGTAAAACCAATCAATGCAATCATGCCACAGCCACCTCACCCGAGGACTGATGCTCACACCCTACTTTAACACATTCACCTTCCCTGAGGCACCCACTCAAGGATTTTCCGTAACTTGCGACAACTGCCCTGTTTGCGTATCGGCTAACGCTTGAATTGTTGCTGTGGCATCATCGTCACTATACGCATAAACTGCTAACCTTACACTTGATAGATTTTCTTGTACTATTGTATAAGAAAAAAAGCCTCCAGCAAGATCTTCGTGAGGGTTATCACGTACATAACCATGAAGCACCTCATACAAAGCCGTCTCAAGTCCCGCCCGAGCCAGGTCTTTTGCCTTGTCACTGGCGAGTTCTCGTGTCACTAACTCCCACGTAGTGTGTGACAATATCGTTAATGCCATGGACAATACAAAGACAATCGCAAGAACCATGACCGTAGACGGCAACGCAAATCCCTCACAATTTGGGCTTTCCCTCCAAAAATGCTGCTGACCATTCATCATGGAATGTAAACTCCTCACGGTTAAAATACACCGCCACCATAACTCCGACATGCGGCAAAATGGTATATTGCACTTTCGTCACACTCGTTGCCAAAATAGCCGTGCCGCTACCATCCACAGATTTGTAAACGATTCCAGATGATGGATTGAAACGGTAGTCATTCACGATGCCATCGTCTCTCGTAATGAACAGTGTCGAACCATTCGCAGTTATCCCTTGCGCACTGTGAATATCACGCCTCAACGCAGCCTGAAACAAAAAAATATCGTGTTGTGTTAATAACTCGGCAATTGCCCGTCGATCTGTTTTTACATTTACCAAGAGCAAAGAGAGACAAGTCGTCAAAACAATCATAGTGACAGTCATCGCTACGATTGTTTCAACCAGAGAGAAGCCACATTGTGCTTTCGAGTTGAATTTACAATGATGTGATTTCACGGGTATATAGTCCCAAGGATTCTACATGGCCAAAAAGAACGTACGTCACGGTGACTTGAACATCTCGTAACCCGGGTACAATCTCAGAAAAACGTGAAGTAATGGAATACACTACACCTTGGTCCTGTTTGCTAGCCTCTTGCGCTGGCAATCTACCAATAGCCAGTAACCGAGCATCCGTTTCTACAGTCCCTTGCGCTATCATGAGCGCTGTTTGTCTTGCGGCGGCAGTTTGCAATCGTGTTAGAGCAAAAGCGTCCACGGCACAAAACACGCTGAGTAAAACACCCATGATGAACACCGCAACGACAGACTCCATAAGATTCATTTGTATCATCACCTCAAGTTCACGATGACAAGGTACCAAGGAGCATATGTGGCAATACACGTAAGCCACCATATTGAAGATAAATCACGATATTTTGGATATCGCCTTCCGGTGACACTAACGCTGCTTGTCCACTTTGATTAACATAACCACGGGCATCATAGCGAACCGTAGTGAGTGGCAAATGCAGATAACCTTCGAAATACCCCGTTCGTCCGGCAAATGGAAGTAGTGGCCCAATTCCCAGTACCGGATCATATAATTGGTAAAAAAGTCCATACGGCTCAAATCGAACTTCTTCATACCTTTGCCATTGGATCGCCTTGATTTGTTGCAGACATAATTGAGACACAACCTGCTGCGCCGTCAGTCGCAGTTGCGCATGGTCAAAACTAGTTACAAAATCAGGAAGGACGACCACAGTCACTAAACTGACGATCCACAAGGAGACCATCGATTCAAGAAGGGTAAATCCGGCGCAAGTTTTTTTCATTATTGACCTAACTCACCATGCGAACTGCAAGACACAGTGGCAGATAAGCCATCTGAAGCTATCGTGATGGTATAAGTGCCCCCTGCGGCACAGGTAGGCGTACTGTCCAAGTAGCCATTTTGTTTGAGATCAGCAACGATAGCATCTGTCGTGCCATCTGTTGGATAACCATGATGATCGAGATAATATTCCGTCAAAGCAGCTCGCACCATACGTTGATTCGCTTCACAACCTGTACGGGCCGCATGAGCTCCTGCTACCTGCAAATTAGGTATGGCCACAGCCATCATCACCGACACAATAAAAAGAGCGACGACCATTTCCACCAAAGTAAAGCCATGATCTGATTTTCGGTCATTCTTTCGGTTTCGCATAATAACCACCCTTTAGGTAGACTTGTTACTAGCTTAATTGCCGAATCAAATTCATCATTGGCAGCATAAACAACAACGTGGCAAAACCGATGATCACGCCCAATATGGCAGTTGACAAAGGCTCCAAAGTACGGAAAAAACGTTCCATTTTTTGATCAACTGTACGCGTATAATAACTTGACAAGCTGTGCGGACTACCGGGTAAAGCACCCGTTTTCTCCGCCATCTCCAGCGTATCAATCACAAGTTGTGGTAATGTCGTGCGATTTTTAAGAACTTCGGAGAACGACATCCCCAACGAAACGTCATAAACCACAAGGCCCCACTCACGTGCTAAACCTGCGGAGTCCATCTCGGCCATATATGTTAATGATGTCAGCAAATCCAATCCACTCTGCAGTAAAAATGATAGAACCTCCATACTTTGTTTTGC
Source organism: Caryophanales bacterium (assembly GCA_027343965.1). Taxonomy (GTDB): domain Bacteria; phylum Bacillota; class Bacilli; order Alicyclobacillales; family SLC66; genus JAKACU01. The sequence goes on from DAHWJX010000129.1 coordinate 2,708, forward strand.
TTCTAGTAACGTAAGCCATTTCCTGAGAGGCCCATGCGAAAATGGAAAATAGGACATGTTTGCTCCATTACGTCGGTAAAGTACAACAAGGACGATGCAAAGCACGATCAATGCGATCAATGCACGCGGCAAGCCCCAGGCAATCACACGTCCAAGGTAAAACAAAAACTCTGTCAACTTTGATAACGAAACGCCCAAAGACTGGTACATGTGATAGAACTCAGGCAACACAATGGACGCAAGGAGTTGTGTTACCGCAAAACAGAGGATCGTAAGTACTAGGGGATAGGCCAATATGCGCCATAGTCGTTCACGTCGAAGACGTTTTGTTTCAAGATAATGAGCAGCTTTCTTCAGCGCATTGGCTAAGTCCCCCGTCCACTCACCAAGACGCAAAATACGTACGATGATATCGGGGAAAAACAGTAGAGAAAAGCCACTCGCAAGCGATTGTCCTTGCCGAACTTTCTCCTGAAGTACAATGGCAAACGATCCACGCTTGATCGCTTGCGACGACAACGCACTTAGCGCAGTATCGATATCAATTCCTGCTTGCAAAAGGTCGCTCAAATCGCTCAGGAAATACTCCATATCGTGATGTTTCAGCTTCACTGTAAATCGGACCAAATCCTTCATCCCTTCCGCATGTCGGGATCGACTGAACATGCATTTGCATGGCAAAAAACAGGGGTTCCAAAGTTTGTGTTGTCATCACTTGAAACTCTGCTTTTCGTCCGAGTACTCCAAGCTGATGACATTGAGCACACCCTTGACCACCACAACATTCACAATATACCGGGCGAAGCCTCTGCCATATAATCAAACGCAGAGCCGTCTCAATAAAATGGGGTCGAATACCAAAATCAAGCAATCTCGTGATGACTAGAGCGGGATGATCAGCATGCAAGGATGTCATGATCAAATGCCCAATCATTCCAGCACGTACAGCCATTGCAGCCGTAATTTCGTCACGAATCTCTCCCACCATTAAAACATCCGGATCCTGCCTTAAAGCTGAACGCAGACAAGCCGAAAATGTTAATCCTTGTCGCTCATCAACTTGAATCTGAGCAATGGAATCTTCATACCTTTCTACAGGATCTTCTATCGAAAGTACCGAGGCGCCTTCTTTGCTTTTTTCATGGAGCATCGCGTGCATGGTTGTGCTCTTGCCTGAACCGATTCGCCCAGCTACCACGATAAGTCCACTTTGTTCACGCAGTACGGTCTGCACTTGTTCTTGCTGTTGATCTGTCATACCAAGACTGGCTAGGCTATCCAACATGGTATGGCGGGATGTAATCCGTGCGGCAAGACGTTCTCCTCGCACCGTGGGCATGACGTTGATACGTAGATCACAAGGCTCTTGCGCTGACTGCACAACGAGTTGTCCATCTTGTGGTTTTCTTTGTTCACCAAGGTTGAGTTTGGCTAAAACTTTCAAGCGTTGTACAGCAGCTTTAGAAACGGTCTGTGGCAAGGATGAGTCAGCATCGGAAGCATGAAGTAAACGACCATGAAGACGAAACAGCACGGCAAACTCGTCGCACACAGGATTAAAGTGGACATCCGATACACCTAACAAGCAAGCCACAGTTAGAATCTCATCGACAATCTCACCACTTGCCTGTGTCACGGATCTCATCTCCTTTATTTGAGATAAAGTATCCGTTCAAAATCGCTCGCTTAAATCCTTTTTACGATAAGATTACTAGCCGATAGGATTGGAGAATACCAGGGGAATCGCACGAAAGGAAAGGCCAAGAGGATTTTTTATGTAAAAAAATGCATTCGTCGTAATTTTGCTATTCACTGTGCCCACGATTAGGTGGGGTATAGCATAATCAAACGCTTCTTGCAAATCACGAGGCGAGGGAAAAGCATCTGCATTAGGATGGCTGTGAACCGTAGCTATGATCGTTTCCCCCTCTTG
>DAHWJX010000133.1:0-3905 GCA_027343965.1 Caryophanales bacterium
ATGACACCTGAGTTGTCGTTAATTGACTTTGAATCAAGCGATACTCTTTTTCTTCTTGTGCGGCTATCTGCATTGGAGAAAGCTGTGATAAAAGTTCAGCAAGAAGATCCTGAACACGCACCATGTTGGCGTCGGCATCAGCCATTTTCTTTTGTGCTTCACGTTTTCTAGCCTTATATTTTACAATACCTGCTGCCTCTTCAAAAATCCCACGGCGATCTTCCCCTTTGGTGGATAGGATCTCTTCGATTCTTCCTTGACCAATGATCGAATACGCCTCTTTACCGAGTCCTGAATCCATGAAAAGTTCCGCAATCTCTTTTAGACGACACGGTCGTAGGTTAAGCAAATATTCACTTTCACCACTTCGATAAACGCGGCGAGTGATGGCCACCTCCGCAAATTCGACGGGGAGATAACCATCACTGTTATCTAAAGATAGCGTTACTTGTGCAAAATTAACGGACTTTCGTGTTGCACTGCCCGCGAAGATAATATCTTCCATTTTTGAACCGCGAAGTGTGCGGGCACTTTGTTCACCAAGCACCCAACGAATCGCATCGGCAATATTGCTTTTTCCACTACCATTCGGACCTACGACCGCACTGACGCCTGGCACAAACTCCATGTCCAAACGATCAGCGAAAGACTTAAATCCTAGAACCTCGAGGCGCTTGAGCCGCATGGGAGATACCCCTTATCGTCTTTCCTTAAAACCAAGCATCGCTGCCTGAGCCGCTTGTTGTTCAGCTTCTTTTTTTGAACGTCCTACACCTTCTGCGACGGCCACGCCCGCAATTTGTACGCGGACGCGAAACTGTCTTTCATGAGCAGGACCTTTTTCCTCTACCGTATCGTACAAAAGATCACCAAGATTACGATGCTGCACGTACTCTTGTAAGACGGTTTTGAAGTCTTTGCGCGAGGAGCCCTCCATCCGATCAAACGCCGGAAATAAGTAATCCGCTAAAAAGCGTTCGGCCCCAGACAACCCTTGGTCCAAAAAGAGCCCTCCCACAAAAGCTTCAAAAGCATCTGCCAAAAGACTCGCACGCTCTCTTCCTCCCGTCTGCTCTTCCCCTTTGCCAAGTCGCAGATACTTGGAGAACCCGAGCTGTTTAGCCAGATCAGCTAAGGAAGATTCGCAAACGACCGCTGCGCGCATACGAGTCATCTCGCCCTCAGGAGCATGCGGATAATGCGTATAAAGGTAACGGCTCACACAAAGGCTAAGAACAGCATCACCGAGAAACTCCAACCTTTCATTGTCAGGCGTCATATCGTTACGATGTTCATTCTTATACGACGAATGCGTAAATGCCGCCTTAAGTAAATTATGGTCAGAAAATTCAAGCTGCAAATTAAGGCACAAGGAATCTAAGCGGTGTTTCACCATAGGATGCACCACCTATCTCATGCAAATCGTTTGAAAATCACACAGGCATTATGTCCACCAAAACCAAAAGAGTTGGACATAGCGAACGATAATTCTCGTGGGCGAGCAATATTCGGAACATAGTCCAGGTCACACTCAGGGTCTGGCGTCTCTTGATTAATAGTAGGTGGCAACATACTATGACGAATCGCCTCAATGGTCGCAATCGCTTCCACGCCACCGGCTGCACCAAGCAAATGACCTGTCATCGACTTCGTCGAACTTATTGCAACATGTGTTGCTGCTTCGCCAAACACCGCCTTGATGGCGTTACTCTCCATGGTATCCCCAATTTGTGTCGATGTACCGTGAGCATTGATATATCCGATTTGCATCGGGGATACCCCTGCTTCTTCAATAGCAGCGCGCATAGCTCGTGCTGCGCCTGAGCCATTTGGATCAGGTTGCACAAGATGATAAGCATCTCCGCTCATGCCATAGCCAACAATCTCAGCCAAAATATTGGCACCACGTGCCTGTGCAAATTCAAGCTCTTCTAGAATGAGAATACCCGATCCTTCGCCCATAACAAAACCATCACGTTGTGCGTCAAAAGGTCGACTAGCCCGCGTCGGGTCGTCATTTCGTTCAGATAGTGCTTTGGCGGAACAAAAGCCAGCTAACGCTAAGGGTGTAATGGTAGCTTCAGCCCCACCACAAATCATGGCATCCGCTGCCCCGCGGCGAATGATTTCAAACGCATCGCCAATCGCATTGGATCCTGTAGCGCATGCCGAAACGGGTGCACTATTTGGCCCTTGTGCACCAAAGAGAATCGAAACTTGTCCCGATGCCATATCTCCAATGATCATAGGAACAAAGAAAGGACTCACCCGCTTCGGCCCACGTTCCAACAGCGTGCGATGCTGTTCCTCTAACGTCGTCAGGCCGCCTATGCCCGACCCGATATAAACACCGATACGAGGAGCAAGATCCTTCGTAATCGAAAGTTTTGATTGAGCCAAAGCTGAAGATGTTGCCGCGACAGCATACTGAACGAAACGGTCCATACGCCGCGCATCTTTGCGTTCCATATAATTCTCGGGTGAAAAATTATCCACTGTAGCTGCAATCTTCGTAGAATAATCAGTAACGTCAAAACGGTCAATATGGTGCACGCCTGATTTTCCATCAAGGAGCGCGTTAAAATATTCATCGACCGTATTGCCTAAAGGTGTAATGACACCCGTACCAGTTACGACAACTCGCTTCATGCAAACCCCTCCCTACTATAAAGACAGTAATCCATCTATACAATACACGAAAGCCCCGCGCATCGCACGGGGTTTGTGCTACTAAAGAACTGTTCATGACAATAAGCATCACAAGTAGGTAACAAACTCATTCATGAGCTTCAATATACTTGACAACGTCTCCAACAGTAGCGATCTTTTCCGCATCCTCATCAGAAATCTCGAGATCAAATTCATCTTCAAGTTCCATCACGAGTTCAACGACATCGAGAGAGTCAGCACCCAGATCATCTTTAAATGAGGCCACCATCGCAACCTGGCCTTCTTCAACGCCGAGGCGATCGACGATAATGCGCTTTACGCGATCATACACATCTGACATGCTATCACCTCCTTTAGAGAGTATACTACATGGACAAACCGCCGTCGACTTGCAGAACCTGACCCGTTATGTAAGCCGCTTGATCACTAGCTAAGAAACGTACGAGATACGCGATTTCGCTAGGTAAACCTAGGCGTTTTAAAGGCACATCGCGTAACAGCTTGTCCTTATCGTCGTCGGTGAGTACAGCGGTCATCGGCGTGGCAATAAAACCAGGTGCCACTGCATTTACCGTGACTCTACGTCCCGCGAACTCCAACGCCAACGTCTTGGTCAACCCGATCATGCCAGCTTTTGCTGCAGCGTAATTAGCTTGCCCGATATTTCCAGCCAAACCCACCACAGACGTGATGTTGATTACACGCCCAAAAGTTGAACGCAACAAATGTCGTGAAGCTGCTGACGTACACAGATAAACGGATTTGAGGTTCGTGTTGATCACAGCATCCCAATCTGCCTCTTTCATCCTTAAAAATAAGCTGTCACGTGTAATTCCAGCATTATTTACAAGAACGTCGAGGCCACCAAAATGTTGAATGGCTGCTTGCACTAGTTTATCAGCACCATCAGCAATCGAGATATCAGCTTGCACGATTTGCGCTCGGCCACCCGCTTTTACAAGAGTATCGGCAAGCTCTTGTGCCTGCTCTTTGTGCGCACCATATCCAATGATGACAGCGGCTCCTGCTGCAGATAGTTCACTAGCGATGGCTGCACCAATGCCACCAGATCCACCTGTCACCACAGCCGTCCGACCGACGAGCGAATCGTTCATGCTGAACCCCCCTCCTGTCGAAGTGCCATCACTGTCTCTCGTAAACTAGACTGGTTTTCGACATTCATCGTCTGTAAGGTGCGGTCAATCTTACGCACCAACCCTGACAGCACTGTTCCC
>DAHWJX010000159.1:0-15560 GCA_027343965.1 Caryophanales bacterium
TTGCTACTCTTTTTGCACCGAAAGATGAAGAATTAACTTTTGAAGAACTTTTAAATCAATCAAAATTAGATCCAAAATTCTTTAAATGATCGCTTCGACCTCTCACGCTGAAAATAGGTTGTGCTCTTTGCTTGGCTGTCCACCTAGCAAAGAGCACAGTACATTGATTATCGTAAGCCATTACTTTTTAGGAGACCGTAAATTTTACTAGTAACATATGCAATGCGGTAATAATCATCGAACTTTGCTTAGCATGATGCTGTGTATCATGCAAGGAGCGCACCATCTGATTCGAGGATTGACTGACATTTTGAGCAAGCCGCACATTTTCCTGTCCAATATCCGCCAACTTCGTAATAATGTTCATCATTTCTTCTGTGCCCCATGCGCAAACTGCTCGCCTCTTAACACCTCTCAAACGTCTCTTCAATTTCGGGCACTAATGAACGATTTCTTTGATACGACAGCCATCCCATAAATCCCATAAATACCTAATCATCTCTACGCAATTAAAAGATGTCTCTTATTCAAAGCGTCCTTCCATAACAAGTATGCTCATCCAATGGGCGTTCCGTTAGCAACGCGTTCATCGACGGACAATAAGACTACATCACCCTTTTGCGGTACCGCTCCAAGAACTAGCACCTCGGAATTGAATCCAGCGATACGTCGTGATGGGAAGTTAACAACAGCCACAACCTGACGGTTGATCAGTTGTTCTGGATCATAGCGCTCTGTAATCTGCGCACTTGATCGTTTGATCCCGAGGGGCCCAAAATCGATTTGTAGTTTGATCGCTGGTACGCGTGCTTCAGGAAATGCTTCAGCTGCTATGATCGTCCCTGTCCGCAAATCCAAACTATTAAAATCATCCACGATAGCCATGCCCTTTTTCCGCCCTTCCAAGAAATGTTGAGACGTTTAGTTTACCTGAGTATATCCAATGCCATAGCAAGATGACATATGGTAAAGTGAAAATAGTTAATGGTAGAGAGGAAAAAGAATATGCCGTTTGATGCCTTGATAGAAACCCTTGTTATAGGCCTTGGAACCTATCTTTTACGTGCGGGATCACTGAGTTTAGGCAGTCGTATCACGTGGCCTGTATGGTTAAAGAATTGGCTACCCTTTGTGACACCGGCGGTTCTTGGTGCTTTGATTGGCCCCCTTCTCTTCATGCCAAACGGTCAGACCCTATCCATATGGCACAATGCCACACTACTTGCGGCAGTACCGACGATCATAACAGCTTGGTTATCCCGACACCTTCTTATCACAGTAACCGTTGGCATCGTATCGTTTGCCGTCATTACACATAGTTGGTGACCAAGTTTATGAAAAAACACAAATCGATCTTTTCCGCCGCCTTGGCAGATGCCATGCCTATCATTCTCGCGTACTTTCCCATTGCCATGACTTTTGGCGTAGTAGCAACAGCCAATGCCATGCCACCTTGGCTAACCATCTTTATCTCCATTTGCGTATATGCTGGGGGTGCACAATTCATGATGATCCCTCTTATCATTTCGGGTGTTACACCACTTTCTGTCATCATCACCGTGATGCTCGTTAATCTTCGCCATTTTCTCTATGGCACGACACTGGGACCACGCTTTTCATTATGGCCAGAATGGAAGAAATGGATTGCATCTTTTGGCTTAACCGACGAAGTTTTTGCTGTCACGAGCAGTAAGGATCACGTCGAACCCATAACACCTTCCTATCAATTTTTGTTCGTCTTTTCATGCTATGCATCATGGGTCGCAGGCACGATTGTCGGTGTTCTGGTAGACCGCGCCGTACCAACCTCTCTATCAGGAATTTTATCATACGCGTTGCCTGCCCTATTTATCGCGCTGCTGTTTATCGGCAAGAGAACAATGCCCTATCTGGTGGCCGCGGCATTCGGCGCTCTTTGCGCATTGGCGGCGACCTGGTTGCACATGGGTAGTATGGGAATTATCGCCGGAACGCTTATTGGGGCTACCGTGGGAGCAGTAATTAATCAACTATGGATCTCATCGATCCATAGAGTGAACCACACCTAAGCTATGAACAACCATCCCAACAATGATCATCGTCACACCAAGCAAGGCCAATATGGGTGGTTTCACTGGTGACACGAAAAGGAAGCTAAGTAGCATCGTGAAGACGACTTCGCCGGACTGCGTCGCTTCAACGGCTGCCAGATCATGCGTGTTTCCTTTCGTGAGATCTGTTGCTGCAAAGAACAGCACCGTAGCAATGACACCGGATGATAAGGCCACGATAGCAGTCTGGGTCACTTGGCTTACAGGAGGTAATCCAACGGTAAATACACCGATAATAGCAAGTACAATCCAAAGTGGGAGACTTACGAGGGTCATGCCAAAGACGCGTTCTATCGCACTAAGCCTTCCTTCACACAAGACAATCATTTTTCGATTGCCCAAGGGATAAGCAAAAGCAGCGATGGCAACAGCCAGCCCTCCAACTATCACGTTGTGCCATGACGATTGTACGCCATGGCTCGCCTCAACGAGCACAATGCCAAAAAAGATAACCATAGATACCAGCAATCCTCGAATAGGCATTTTACTTGATGAACCAAATAACGGTGTAAGAAGAGACCCTGCAATAATCGTGAACTGCCATGCTGCCGCAATTACCCACGCAGGTGCATAATTTGCGCTAAAACATAGTGGGACATAAAAGAGACCAAAACCGATTGTACTCCACAAAATCCAAGATAAAGGAGCCAGCTTTATTTCGCGTAGCAGTTTAGGCAACGTCTTTCGTGCGAAAATGACGGGTAACATGAATGGGATCATAAATAAATAGCGTAACGATGCACTCCAGAGAAAGCTTTGACCAACAAGACTCATCCGTGCGTTGAGCACAAACGTAATGGCAAAGAAAAATGAAGCCAAGATACCAAGAAAAATCGGTCGCAAGCGCATGAGTCCACAAAGTCCTTTCATTACAATAATAGAGAGGCTGATTGCCTCTCTATTATTGTAGACCATCAGGCAATATGGTGACACGCAGTTGCGTGGTTCGTTGCAACTTCAACGATCGGAGGCGTTTTTTCTAGACAAATCTCGGTGACAAGAGGACAGCGATCAGCAAATGGACAGCCTCGGCGATCTTGCAGCAAATTTGGCGCACGATTACTCGTCTCTGGTAACGGTCCGCGAATGCCGCTTCCAGGAGTCGCTGCAAGCAACAACTTCGTGTAGGGATGCAATGGATGCCGAATAAGTTCCTCAGCTGTAGCGGTTTCCATAACTTTACCACCGTATAACACCATAATGCGATGTCCAAAGTATCTCGCTGATGCAAGGTCATGCGTAATATACAAATACGCCAAGTTATAATCCTCACGCAACTGATTCATCAATCGCAAAATACCGGCACGAATCGACACGTCCAGCATCGAGATAGGTTCATCCGCAACAAGAAACTTCGGATTGGCCGCTAAAGCTCGGGCGATAGCTACACGTTGCCTTTGGCCACCAGATAATTCATGCGGATACTTGACACGCGTCTCTTGCACTGGCGTCAATCCCACTTGCTGCAACAGTTCATCCACGCGGGTTTCCATATCAAATTTTTCACGCCTATGCTTTTTGAGAGGGTATACAATATGCTGCTCTACCGTACGTGTTGGGTTAAGCGATCCAAACGGATCTTGAAACACCATTTGCACATCTTTTCGATAAGCTTTTAAGGCGTTGTGCTTAATATGTGTGACATCCTGGCCACCGACTTCAATGGTTCCATGCGCAGGTTCCAAAATCCGCAGCAAAGCTTTACCTATCGTCGATTTTCCAGATCCACTTTCTCCCACCAAAGCGAGGACTTCGCCTGGCTTTATAGAAAAACTGACGTGATCGACAGGATGAATGAACATTTTGCGCTTTCCATCATGTACGGGAAACCGAACAAGAAGATCGTTGACTTCAACGAGATTACTAGTTTCCAATGGGTTGCGCCTCCTTGTCCCGCGAGAACAAATGACATTCCACCATGCCATTTTCATAGGTCGATGTTAAGGGTCTCTCCGTTTTACAAATCGGTATTACTTTTGGACACCGTGGATGAAAAGCGCATCCTGTCGGCAAATTAACCAAATTAGGGGGTGTCCCGGGAATACCTTCAATGATAATTTTGTCGGCCGTCAAATGGGGGATGGCTCGCAAAAGTCCCTCGGTATACGGATGATGCGTTTGTCCCAAAGACAATGTAGTGCTATCTGTCATTTCCACCAATCGACCAGCATACATGATGGCCACTTTTGAAGCCATTTCTGCTACGAGGCTAAAGTCATGACTGATAAATAGTACTGCAAATTTCTCTTGACGCTGGATTTCCCTAATCTGATCGAGTATCGATCGTTGCACAACCACATCAAGTGCCGTTGTTGGTTCATCCATAATTACAAATCCTGGGTTTAAAGTAATTGCTATCGCAATAACCACCCTTTGTCGCATTCCGCCCGACAATTCATGTGGATAACTTTTTAATGCTTTGCGATCAATACGAACAAGATCTAGTAACTCACAGGCTCGTGCTAGTGCTTTATCACGACTCCACTCTTTACGATGAGCAAGAATCGTGTCAAGAATTTGCGTCTCAACTGTCATAACAGGGTTTAAAGCACTCATCGCGCTTTGAAATACCATCGCCATTTGATCCCAGCGAAATTGACGCAATTCTTTCACAGACATAGCATAAACATCTTGCCCCATCACGCGAATGGTACCTTTTGTAATGAAAGCATCACCTTTTAAAAGACGCATTATGGCATAGGCCATCGTCGACTTGCCAGACCCTGATTCCCCTACAAGGCCCACGATCTCTTCTCTAAAAATCGTCAGGTTGACGTCATTTACTGCGTTAACTAAGCCAGACGACGTCTGATAGGCAACAGATAAATCGACAAGTTCCAACACCGGTTGTTGATCAGACATCACGCGTACCCCCTGCTTGAACAGTGTCTGTTTTCCGTACACCTCGCACCTGACTTTTTTGCACACGCAATCTAGGATTCGTAATTTGGTCGATCCCAAAATTCATAAGTGCAAGACTCGTTCCCACAAGTGCGATCGCCATACCTGGGGGCACAAACCACCACCACGCACCATTGAGCATGGCACCACCATTTTGTGCCCAAAATAAGATGGTTCCCCAACTATTTGAAGCGATATTTTCAAAGCCAAGATAAGCTAATCCCGCCTCAGCCATAATGGCTCCTAGACATGAATAGATCAAATTACCGGCAATTTGCGATGTCATATTCGGCAAAATTTCAGCAAACATAATGCGCAGTGTTCCAGCTCCTGAAAGTCTGGCCGCTACAATAAAGTCACGACTTGCAAGCGACATAGCCACTGAGCGAAATACTCTAGCACCCCAGGCCCAACCGGTTAAGGCAATAATCAATCCATTCACAATCGGAGTGGTATTTTTTACGTACGACTCAATTAAGATAAGCAACGCCAACCCTGGCATGACGAGAAAGATGTTACTAAAAGCATTTAGGATCGAATCAGCAATCCCGCCTTTGTATCCCCCATAGACCCCGACAATAAATCCGATCAAGGTTGAGACCACAGCCGCACCAACACCCACGATTAAGGAAGTCTGCGTACCCCAGATAAATTGCGAGAAAATATCTTGCCCAGTGTTGGTCGTTCCTAGCCAATGGGCCCATGAAGGACCTAAAGAAGGAGGAAAATTGGTCGATGCAGGATCATAGGGAGCCAGTAGCCAAGCAAAAACTCCGACCAAGACAAAAACGGAAAAGATAGAAAAACCCACAATTGCTTTTCCATTTTGAAAGAAGGCATGCAATGCACCGTTGCCATGACTCCGTCTACGCCGCGCTCGGCGTACACTGTTGACCACAGGTTTGCCATCCGTACTCATGATGTGGCACCTCTCCTTCGAATGCGCGGGTCTAAACGGCCATACACCATGTCCACAACAAAATTAATAAGCAATGTTGTAACAGCAATGATGAGAAACATACCTTGAATAAGTGGGTAATCCTCTCCAGAAACTGCGTTCGTTAGCTGAAATCCAATTCCCTGATAGGAAAAGACTTGTTCAATCAAGATTTGGCCGCCAATGATAGTTGATAACGCGATGGCGATGGACGTAATTTGTGGCAACAAAGCATTTCTTGCTGCGTACGAAAAGATTAATCGGCGTGTAGAAACGCCTTTGGCTTCTGCGAAAACAACATAATCCTCACCTAATGTCATCATCATATTGTTACGCATACCGATGATCCATCCGCTCACGCTTCCTAAAAAGATAACGACAGCAGGTAACGTGGCGTAATAGATAACGCTTGAGATAAAAGCAAAATTCCAACCCACCGTGACATTGTCGCCGTAACTATGGGCCATCGGAAACCAATTGAGTGTAAACCCAAAAACATATAGAAGAACGAGTGCCAGCCAAAATTGTGGAATAGCTTGAAAGAACATCGTAATAATCGGCGCAATCGAATCTAAGACACCGCCGCGTTTCCAAGCAATAAAAATACCCGTAAACGTCCCGACAGTGACCGATAGTAACCAGATAATACCTAGTAAACCTAATGTCCATGGCAAACTATTACTAATAATCGTTTGCACAGACGTTGGATAGTACGTATACGATAGTCCCCAATGCCCTGTTAGCATACTTCCCAAGTATTGGAAGTATTGAATAATCATCGGCTTGTTGCTAAATCCGAATTGAATCTCAAACGCTTTTAAAGCTTGTGGAGGCATCCTACCCTGAAATTTCCCCAGCATAATTTCAGCGGGATTGCCCGGCATCAGGCGAGGCAAAACGAAGTTCAATGTTAAGGCAGCCCAAATTGACAAGAGTAAAAAACCCAATCGATTAAGAAAATAACGCACATGCTACACCTTCTTCCCATCAATACTTACGAGGAGGCGGGATGCGTCTCCGTCTCCTCGCTGTACATTAGACTTGTTTCATACGCAGGTTATTTGGTTGGGTGCAGGTGCATCACGACAATCGCCTGAGCATAATTCGTCCAAGGTGCTGGATTGATCCACGGATTGGCTTGCGTCGGGAATCCTGTGTAATTGGCGGTGCGATATTCAAACCACACAGGGCCGTAGAATAAAGGAAGACTCGGCATCTGTGTTGCCATGTATTTCTCAATCATGTAAAGGTCTTGCTTTTGTTTCGACAACACACTAGTCTTCGCAAAAGCGTTCAATGCGGCATTTATGGACGCATTGCTTAACTGCTCTACATTGTAATTCCCTGTGTTTGAAAGCAGGTTTTGGTAAAGGAAGTAAGGCGTAGGTCCTGGATTCGTCCACGACATAGCTAATTGATAGGACTTTTTGCCGCCAGGCGAATTCAGGTTATTGTTATAAGCACCGGTTGATTCTTGATTGACCGTCACAGCAATACCAACAGCCTTGAAGTTTTGCTCAATCAATCCGCAGTCTGTATCCCAGTCCGTCCAGCCTGCGGGAACCTGCAAAGTAAACGACAACTTCTTTCCGCCTTTTTCAAAAATGCCCTGCGCATCTTTTTTAAACCCGGCTGCTTCCAAGATCTTAATGGCCTTAGCAGGATTATATTGATACGTTAATTGGGATTTTAGAGCAGGATCAATCCAAGCCTGGTTATTCGGCAACACAAGACCCAGCGGGTTAGCTACCTTCGCATACCCGTACTCCCCTTCGTTAGCGAGTTTACTCCGATCAATCGCAAGACTCATCGCTTCACGAACAGGCAATTGACTTAGTAACGGATCTTTCAAATTCGTATACAACATGACTATGTTCCCAGGAGGAAAGAAATAATGGTTATGTTGGGCGTCCTTATTCACAAAGAGATTTTGGATGTTTGGAATGAACATACCAGCCCAATCAACTTTGCCACTAGCGAGCGCCATGTCCCCGGCGTCATTGCCTGAATAAGCCGGAAAATCAAGCGTCTTAACAGGCGGGATGCCACCCCAGTAGTGGTTGTTAGCTCCATACTTATAATCTTGCGTACTAAACATTTGCAACGTGTAAGGCCCGGTGCCAATGGGCTTAGTCACATTGACTTTCGTTGGATCACCGAGATTAGCCCATATGTGTTTCGGTACGATGAATTGATTTAATGTGTAAGACGCAAATGGTACGTTAGGTTGTTTGAATTGAAAAACAACCTTGTACAAGCCGTCGGCTTTGACGGAATTCAGTTGTGCCCATTGACCAGTTATATCAGCGGCCGGGTACTTTTTAAGTAAGTCGAACGTGAACACGACGTCAGCTGATGTGAATGACTTACCATCAGACCAACTGGCATGCCGCAAATTCACCGTCAGCGTCTTATTGCCATTGCTCCAAGAATAGGTAGTTCCTAAAAGTGAGAAGGTTTTACCGCTCACATTATCAAAGTAAAAAAGCGGTTCGTAAATAAATCCCTCTGTGCCATAGTTCATGTTTGGTGAAAAAGGGCTGAAGTTATCTTGAAAATTACCATTTGGCGATGGAACAATTTCGAGCGGTATCGAAGATTGCACAACGCGTTTGATATGAGAAGTGGAACTCGCTGCAAAGGCACTGCTAGAACTACCGACCAAACTTAGGACAGTTACCGCAGACATTGCTAGAGTAGCTGCTAGATGTTTCTTAATCACATATCTTCCCCCTTATCGTTTATCGTCCACAATTTTTCAACCGAAAAGGTTTCCGAAATTGCTAAGAATAGATTACAACAAAATGAATTCGTTTTCAAGTGGATTCTCGGAAAATATTTCAATGTTAATTTCCATAAAAAGTAATATTTATCCAAAAATAATAATATTCACTCCTTAAAACTGTCAATTATCAAAATTATATGTTAGTATTTTATACGTATTCGTGTCAATATCAAAAACGCTTTTGGGTACATCCTTGATAAACTGGACATTACGTTACAAGGAATGACAAGCGGACAACGCGAAATTCGATCAAGTGGAGGGATAAACGTATGGGAATTATCGGAGGGTCATTAAAAGTCATGCCATGGCAAGACAAGCCTGCTGGTTATGATGGTGTAATTTGGCGTCACAATAACAATCCTATTATTGATTGGAATCCGACGAAGCGGACCGCTCGTATATTTAACAGCGCTGTCGTGCCTTTTGGAGATGGCTACATGGGAGTATTTCGGGCTGATCATAAGGACGGCAAGGCGCGCTTGCATGTGGGCAGCAGTCAAGATGGTCTGACTTGGAACATTGTAGATGAAGAAATCCAATGGAAAGATGAACGTGGCAACCCTTATCAGCCTTACTATGCTTATGACCCACGAGTCGTTTTGCTCGATGGTACCTACTATATCGTGTGGTGTTCTGACTTTGGCGGTGCCTCTTTAGGATTTGGCAAAACCAAAGACTTTAAAGAATTTGTGCGACTTGAAAATCCTTTCATCCCTTTCAATCGCAATGGCGTTTTATTCCCAAGAAAAATTCATAGCAACTATGTGATGTTGAGCCGGCCAAGCGATAGCGGTCACACACCTTTTGGCGATATATTTCTCAGCGAAAGCCCAGATCTTGTCTATTGGGGCAAACATCGTCGCGTGATGAAAAGTGGAGGATCCGGTTGGTGGCAAAGT
Source organism: Caryophanales bacterium (assembly GCA_027343965.1). Classification (GTDB taxonomy): domain Bacteria; phylum Bacillota; class Bacilli; order Alicyclobacillales; family SLC66; genus JAKACU01. The sequence continues at coordinate 9,613 of DAHWJX010000159.1, forward strand.
ACGAAGATTGGTGCTGGCGCAGTGCCTATCGAAACGACAGAAGGATGGTTACTGTTTTATCATGGCGTCACGACAACGTGCAATGGGCTTGTGTATAGTATGGGTGCTGCCATTTTAGACATTGATCATCCTTCTAAAGTATTGCACCGCACAAGGGAGTATCTACTTACACCAGAAAAACCTTATGAGACAACCGGATTTGTGCCTAACGTGGCCTTCCCGTGCGCAACCCTTTGTGACGCAGAGACTGGACGTATCGCAATTTATTATGGTGCTGCCGATACGTACGTGGCTGTGGCGTTTACGCAAGTTGATGAATTGTTTTCTTACATTAAGAATAATTCCGAGCTTGTACCGGGCGATAGCGAAGACTTCCGATAATCACTTTCAGCTTTATGTGTAGCCTTAAAAGCCGTATGCGTCAGGTTATTTGGTTGCATACGGCTTTTTGCTCTGTATTGTATTGCGTCTTATGCCTGTTCTTCAACAAATTGTGTGGCCTGTTGCGCTTGTTCATGCGCATGATAAGAACTCCTTACGAGTGGGCCACTTTCCACATGCCGAAAACCACGCGCTAAACCTTCTTTGCGAAGTTCGCAAAATTCTTCAGGCGTATAATAGCGTTCGACGCGCAAATGCTTACGCGTCGGCTGTAGATACTGTCCTATCGTGAGAATTGTCACATCGCGACTACGTAAATCATCCATCGTTTCTAAAATTTCCTCGTAAGATTCACCGACACCCACCATAATACTCGACTTCGTCGGCGTTGTTTTACTCATCTCACGAGCTTTTTGCAACAATTGCAACGATCGATCATATTTTGCTTTTGAACGTACTTGATCCGAAAGTCTGCGCACAGTTTCTATGTTGTGGTTTAGAATATCAGGCTGCGCATCCATAACGATCTGCAAAGATGCTTCACTCCCCATAAAGTCTGGAATGAGAACTTCTACTTTGCAATTTGCATCGCTCTCTCGAATCGCCGTAATGGTTTGAGCAAAAATAGACGCACCACCATCTGCTAGGTCATCACGGGCTACTGACGTTACCACGACATGACGCAAACCCATTTGAACGACAGCCTGAGCTACCCGAGTGGGTTCTGCAAGATCAAGTTCTGTGGGCCTTCCTGATGTGACAGCACAAAATCGGCATGCCCGCGTGCAAACACTTCCTAAAATCATAAAAGTTGCCGTTCGATGTGCCCAGCACTCATATAGATTAGGGCAGCGAGCTTCCTCACACACCGTGTGTAGCCCTTCTCGCCGCACCACCTGTTTGATTTCGCGAAACCCTTCTCCCGCCTGGAGCTGTACCTTTAACCATTCCGGTCGCCGCAAAATACCTCGTGTCGAATTGTCTGATACGGTATTTTTCTCTTCTATCATAATGCACCTCACCTCGCTGATCTCAAACCCATGGCTTTTCTCAATACAAACTGGTACTATCATCCATTGCTTCGAGTTTATCTTTGATATACCGCATGAACCGTCCAGTGACGAGTCCGTCTAATACACGATGATCAATGCTGATGCATAAATTTACCATGGATCGAATAGCTAGGCAATCACTATTCACCACCACAGGCCTTCTCACAATCGATTCAACCGAGACAATGGCTGCCTGCGGCGTATTAATGATGGGCATTGATTGGATAGACCCAAACGCACCTGTGTTATTGAGCGTAAATGTACCACCTTGAACGTCCGCTATAGTTAGTTTGTTTTGCCGAGCACGCGCAGCTAAGTTTGTTACAGCTGCGGCCAATCCAAATACACTCAAGCGATCCGCCTGGTGAATGACAGGAACAACCAAGGCATCTTCCGTTGCCACAGCGACAGACAGATTAACTTCCTTATGAAGGATAATATGGTCATCTGTCCAACTAGAATTGACCATAGGAAAAGCTTTTAACGCTTCCACCACAGCTTTCATAAAGAACGGGAAGAAGGTTAGGTCAATTCCTTCCTTTTCTTTGAATGAGCACTTATTCATTTCTCGTAGCTTCACCATATTCGTTACATCGACTTCTACCATCATCCACGCATGCGGAATATCCCGAGAGCTGTCGGTCATTCTCGTTGCAATGGTGCGACGAATAGGCGTAATCGTCAGCAATTGATCGTTTGCCTGTTGATCATGGAAAGTGCGGCTTAAAGGTGCCTGTGGTTGCAACACCGTTGCTGGCCTTTTTTGAACACTTTGATCCACCAGTGGAGTCGATACAGCTAGTAAGATATCTTTTCTTGTCACGCGCCCACCAAGCCCGGTACCTGGCACGGATAGGGGATCAATATGGTGCATTGCTGCCAATTGACGCACAGCCGGTGAGAATCGTTTGGTATTCTTTTGTGGTTTCAGCGCCGTTTCTTGACGATCCACGACAATTGAAGAAGCAGAAACAGATACTATAGAATCTGGAATTTTATCCACAGTTGTGATACGTGCAATGACGGTGCCAACAACCACGGTATGATTTTGTTCGACTAAAATCTCTGAAAGCACACCGTCAACATCAGAAGGGATCTCAGCCGTCACCTTATCGGTAACAACTTCAACAAGCGAATCGTATTTTTGCACAGGATCGCCCACTTGTTTTAGCCACTGTCCAAGTGTACCTTCAGTTACACTTTCTCCTAGCTTGGGCATTAATACGTCAACCATGATCACATTCTCCTTAAAACCTAAATCCCGCTCAAAATGCCGCCAAAGTACGCATCGCATCAGCAATTTTTGCTGGGTTTAGCATATAAAAACGTTCCATGGAAGCATTAAACGCCATCGCTGGAACATCTGGCCCACCAAGTCTTACAATCGGGGCGTCAAGATCGAACAAGGCCTCCTCGGCAATGATTGCCGAGATCTCACCACCAACGCCACCCGTTTTGTTGTCCTCGTGAACTACGAGAACCTTTCCTGTTTTTCTAGCAGCGTCAACAATAGCATCCCTGTCAAGCGGTAAAATCGAACGCAAATCTAAAATATACGTTGAAATTCCCTGCTTTTCAAGTTCATCAGCGGCTTGCATCGCATAATGAACCATCAAACCATAGGTGATCACGGTAATGTCCGTACCAACCCGCCTCACCGCTGCTTGTCCAATCGGTACAACGTGCTCCCCATCGGGAACATCATCACGAATCGAACGGTACATCCCCTTGTGTTCAAAAAACAAGACCGGGTCAGGGTCACGAATCGCTGCGGTCAGCAGCCCTTTAGCATCAGCCGCAGTTGATGGAATGACGACTTTTAAACCCGGGATATGATAAAACATCGCTTCTAAACTTTGCGAATGGTATAAAGCTCCATGTACACCCCCGCCAAATGGTGCACGAATTACCATGGGGCATGTCCAATCATTGTTTGATCGATAGCGCATTTTCGCTGCTTCACTAATGATCTGATTGACAGCAGGTAAGATGAAGTCCACGAATTGAATCTCTGCAATGGGTTTTAGCCCCATCGCCGCAGCGCCTACAGCTACCCCCACAATACCAGATTCTGCAAGAGGAGTATCCATGACACGTTGTTCACCAAACTCTTCGATCATACCTTGCGTTACACGAAAAACCCCACCACGCAAACCGATGTCTTCACCTAAGACAAACACCGACGGATCCGAACGCATTTCTTGAACCATCGCGTCACGAATCGCATCAATATATAACTTGACCGTCACAACCGTTCCTCCTCAATTGGCGTACACATGCAAAAGTGTGCTTTCAGGCGACGGGTCAATCGCATTTTGGGCATACTCTGTCGCTTCATTGATCTGCTCCATCAACTTATCTTTGATAGCTGCTTCTCGTTCAGGCGTGAGAATACCTGCAGTTTGCAGGTATGTGCGAAAAACTGCAATGGCGTCATTGCGTCTAGCCTCGTCCACCTCTTCTTTTGTCCGGTACACACGATCATCATCATCACTTGAGTGGGGCGTCAAACGGTACGTCATAGCCTCAATCAAGGTGGGACCTTGACCGCTTTTCGCACGCAACACAGCTTCTTTCATGACACGATAAACTTCGAGTACATCATTACCATCAACGACAACGCCCGGAAAGCCATAACCAATCGCACGATCCGCTACATGCTCACAAGCTACTTGCTTTTGTATAGGGACGGAAATGGCGTAGCGATTATTTTCACAAAAAAAGATAACGGGTAATTTGTGTACACCAGCAAAATTGCATCCTTCATGAAAATCGCCTTGGTTACTTGAACCCTCGCCAAATGACACATATGTCACATAGGATTCTCCACGCATTTTAGCTGCCAGTGCCATACCAACGGCATGCGGTATTTGCGTAGAAACTGGACTTGAACCACTTAAAATGTGATGTCTCTTCGACCCATAATGACCCGGCATTTGCCGTCCGCCGCTGTTGGGATCTTCGGCTCTTGCAAACATGTGCAAAAACACATCGCGAGGCGTTTGACCAAAAGCAAGTACAACACCTAAATCACGATAATAAGGCGCAGCATAATCCACTGCTGGATCCATCGCAAATGCAGCGGCTACTTGCGGACCCTCCTGACCCTGACATGAAACCACAAATGGAATTTTCCCAGAACGATTGAGTAACCACATGCGTTCGTCCACCATTCGAGCTGACAGCATCAACTCATACATGCGCAATACCTGATCGTCGGTTAATCCAAGCTCTTGGTGTCGACTCAATAGCTTTGTATCTCCTTTCATCCATGAATCCCCCGTTCATCTGCCATGAGAGCCGCTTCTCCCAACGCCTCTGAAAGTGTGGGATGGGGATGAATCATTTGCCCTAATTCCCACGGAGTAGCGTCCAGAAACGTAGCCAATGCCGCTTCAGAAATCAAATCAGTGACATGCGGCCCTACCATATGTACGCCAAGTAAATCATCCGTTAACTCATCAGCAATGATTTTTACGAATCCTTCAGGCTCTCCATACACTAGAGCCTTACCGTTTGCCCGAAAGGAAAACTTCGACGTCTTTACTTTCCTTCCCTGCTTATGTGCTTCATTTTCGGTGATGCCAACGCTAGCCACCTCTGGTCGACTATACGTACAGCGCGCAATAGACGAATAGTTGATCGGATCAGGCGCCAGTCCTGCAATAGCCTCCATCGCCACGATACCTTCATGTGACGCAACATGCGCTAATTGCAATCCTCCAATCACATCACCAATTGCATAAATTGATTTTTCGGCAGTCTGCATCATGTCATTGACAACAATCGCGCCATGTTCCACAACCACACCGGTGGCTTCCAGACCGATATTATCAGCATTCGCTGTACGGCCAATGGCCACCAAGATGAGGTCAACTTGAATCGTTTCACGTTGTTCGCCAATCACGATATCAATGTGCCGTTGATCATCTTTTTCGTTTGCCGACGATGGATCTACAGTAGTACTGGTAAGCACACGCACATGACGTTTTTTTAGTGATCGAGTCAGTTCTAGCGAGACTTCTTCATCTTCTTGCGCCAAGATGCGCGGTAATGACTCAATCAACGTCACCTGAACCCCAAAATCCGACATCATAGAGGCCCACTCTGTTCCAACAGCGCCTGCGCCAATAATCAAAAGAGAAGAAGGTAATTCGCTCAGTTCTAGGGCCTCTTGAGATGAAATTACCCACGTCTTGTCAAAAGGAAGACCAGGCAACTCACGCGGGCGTGATCCAGTCGCTATCAATGTATGTCGCGGCGAAATAATTTCAGACTCACCATCTAGATGTTCAACACGCACAGCACCAGAACTTGGCGAAAAAATTGATGGTCCCATGATGCGACCAAACCCATGGATCACGGTAATCTCATGCTTTTTCATCAGAAATTGCACGCCCTTGTGCAACTGAGCAACCACTTGCTGTTTTCTCGCCATGGCCTTTTGCAAATCAAATTGGACATCACTCGCCATAACGCCAAAATCATTATTGCGCGTACTCACGAGGACTTCAG
>DAHWJX010000166.1:0-4138 GCA_027343965.1 Caryophanales bacterium
ATGCGTTGATCACTGATGAAGGTGCTGCACGGGAGATTGTACATTCAGAAGGGATGATTTCGACATGGCAACCAAAGTAGGAATTAATGGATTTGGCCGTATAGGACGTAACGTATTTCGCGCAGCATTTGCTCGTGATGATATTGAAATTGTAGCTGTTAATGACTTGACGGATGCGAAAACCTTGGCCATGCTGTTGCAATATGATTCAGTTCATGGCGAATTTGCGCACGAAGTCGAAGCAGATGGCGCGGACTTAGTCGTTGGCGGCAAACATGTCAAAGTTTTTGCAGAACGTGATCCTGGCAACCTGCCGTGGGCTTCGATCGGTGTCGACATTGTCGTTGAGTCGACTGGCCTTTTTACCGATAAAGAAAAAGCAGAAGTACACATCACCAAAGGCGGCGCCAAAAAAGTTATCATCTCTGCGCCTGCCAAAAATGAAGACATCACGATCGTGATGGGTGTTAACCATGATAAATACGATCCGGCAGCACATAACGTTATTTCTAACGCATCTTGCACGACGAACTGCCTAGCGCCAATTGCTAAAGTTCTTCATGAACAGTTCGGTATCGTGCATGGTCTTATGACAACCATTCACTCCTACACAAATGATCAACGTATCCTTGATCTACCGCATAATGATTTGCGTCGTGCTCGCGCGGCAGCTTTGTCGATGATCCCGACCACCACAGGCGCCGCTAAGGCAGTCTCTCTTGTCTTGCCGGAACTCAAAGGCAAACTCAACGGCTTCTCGATGCGTGTGCCTACGCCGAATGTTTCTGTCGTCGACCTAGTTGCGGAACTTAAAAAACCAGCTACGGTAGAAGAAGTCAACGCAGCACTGCTTGAGGCGACCAAAGAAGGTTCCTTACAGGGATATCTTGCGTATTGCGAAAAACCACTCGTATCGAAGGACTTCAATGGCAACCCGCATTCTTCCATTGTTGATGCCTTGTCCACGATGGCGATTGATGGTTCTATGGTTAAAGTGGTGTCTTGGTATGATAATGAATGGGGCTATTCCAACCGCGTTGTTGACCTCGCTGCATACATCGTCAGCAAAGGCCTATAAGGTTCCGTGTGAAAAGAAGGCAGGGCATAGCGAATCAGCCCTGCCTCCTTTTTCAATGTTCGGGTGAAAATCCACGAAAGCGGGTGTCGTTATGGATAAAATGACAATTCGAGATATGGATGTGCAAGGGAAAAGGGTATTTGTTCGTGTGGATTTTAATGTCCCGCTCAAAGATGACACGATCACTGACGATACACGGATTCAGGCGGCTTTGCCGACTATTCGCTACTTGGAAGAACAAGGCGCCAAACTGATTCTTGCAAGTCATTTGGGACGTCCAAAAGGTGAAGCCAATCCAGCGTTTTCCTTAAAACCGGTTCGTGATCGTTTGGCTCAATTGCTCGGCAAAGATGTCAAATTTGTCGGCGAAAGTATCGGCGTAGCTGTTGAAAATACGGTTGCAACCATGCTTGACGGTGATATTTTGTTGCTCGAAAATGTACGCTTTCATAAGGGCGAAGAAAAAAATGACCTTGTATTGGCACAAGAGTTTGCCAAATTGGCTGACATCTATGTGAATGATGCGTTTGGAACGGCTCACAGGGCGCATGCCACAACCGAAGGTATAGCACGTTACTTACCCGCTGTTGCCGGATTTTTGATGGAAAAAGAGATCGCCATCATGGGTGGTGCGTTGGCCAATCCAGCGCATCCGTTTACGGCTATTATCGGCGGTGCTAAAGTTAGCGATAAGATCAAAGTAATTGAAAATCTCTTGGCTAAAGTCGATCGTCTTTTGATCGGCGGCGGAATGGCCAACACGTTCTTACTTGCGCAAGGATACAACATGGGCAAGTCCTTGGTGGAATCTGATCAGTTGGAAACGGCTCGACGTCTTATTGACTTTGCTAAGCAACAAGGCAAAGTACTCCTGCTGCCAACGGATCTTGTGGTAGCAAAAGAATTTAAAGCCGATGTACCATCTCGCATAGTTTCTCTTGATGGCGTAGCTGATGATGAGATGGCACTTGATATTGGGCAACAAACTGTCAAGGCGTATGAGGAAGCGATTCGCACGTCCAAGACGGTGATCTGGAATGGACCCATGGGTGTCTTTGAAATGGATGCCTTTGCAATAGGCACCAACGCTGTCGCACAGGCTGTTGCTGAGGTACAAGGTACGACGATCATTGGTGGTGGAGATTCTGTAGCCGCGATTGAAAAAGCAGGCCTTGCCAAACGTATGACGCATATTTCCACAGGTGGCGGAGCTTCTCTTGAATTTCTTGAAGGGCGTAAATTACCAGGCGTGGAAGCCCTGATGGCGAAAGAAGGTAACTGATGATGGCTGATCGCCAACGTCTGATTGCAGGCAACTGGAAAATGTATAAAACAAGGCAACAAGCCCAAGCATTTGTACAAGAGTTGACACAAACGCTTGCGTCAGCCAACATAGAATTAGCAAAAGATGGTGCGGCACAAGCTGCGCTTTGTGCTCCTTTTACAGCGCTTTTTGGTCTATCCGAAGCGCTTAAACCTTTGTCTGTTGGTGTTGGTGCGCAAAACATGCACCAGGCAAACGAAGGGGCGTATACTGGCGAAGTATCAGCTGATATGCTGCTCGATCTTGGCTGTGAATATGTTATTTTAGGCCACTCTGAACGGCGTGCATTCTTTGCGGAAACGGATGATGCGGTGGCTGCAAAAACGGTCGTGGCACTGCAAAAAAGCCTTGTTCCTATCATTTGTGTAGGCGAGACGTTAGAAGAACGCGAAAGTGATAAAACGTCAGCAGTGATTCGCACGCAGCTTGGTGCGGTGTTGCAGGCTTTACGAGACGAAAGTGTGCAGCAAGCGGTGACTTCAGGCGCATGGGTGATTGCCTATGAACCTGTGTGGGCTATTGGCACAGGCAAATCGTCTTCTGCTGCTGATGCACAACAAGTAATCGGGCTGATTCGCTCGCTGATTATAGAAACGTTTGGACAAAGCGTGGGACAAGCGGTACGTATTTTGTATGGTGGAAGTGTGAAACCAGAAAATATTAGTACGTATCTGGCGCAACAAGATATCGATGGTGCCTTGGTAGGCGGTGCTAGTTTGCAGGCGGCATCGTATACAGCTTTGTTAGAGCATAGCGCGCGCTAAAAGGTGTGCCATACGTGGCAGGTGGGAACGGAGGAAAGAAAGATGGCGAGACCAAAACCGGTTGCGTTGATTATTTTGGATGGCTTTGGGTTGCGTAGGGGTACGCAAGGCAATGCTGTCGCTGTGGCCAAAAAACCTAATTTCGACCGTTATAAAGAGCGGTTTTCGTTCACGACATTAGGTGCTAGTGGTGAATCTGTTGGATTGCCTGATGGACAGATGGGTAACTCTGAAGTAGGCCATCTTAATCTTGGAGCGGGAAGAATTGTCTATCAAGAATTGACACGCATCACAAAGTCAGTTCGCGAAGGCGACTTTTTCTCTAATGAAGTCTTGCTTGGTGCAGTCAATCATGTGTTGCAACAAGGAACGAAGTTGCATTTTTATGGCCTGTTGTCTGACGGCGGTGTGCATAGTCACCTCAATCACCTGTTTGCATTGCTTGAGTTAGCCAAGAAAAACGGTGTACAACAGGTGTTTGTTCATGCGTTTATGGATGGACGCGATGTCTTGCCAACAACAGGTGCAGGTTACATTCGCCGGTTAGAAGAAAAAATGACCGAACTTGGCGTGGGTAAAATAGCTACTGTTCAAGGTCGTTACTATGCGATGGATCGTGATCGTCGCTGGGAGCGTACCGAAAAGTCGTACTGTGCCATGGTGTATGGCGATGGTGTGCATGCAACAGACCCGGTTGCCGCTATGGAAGAAAGCTATAGCCGTTCTGTTACAGATGAATTTGTTTTGCCCATGACGATTGTGGATGACAAGGACCAACCAGTCGGATTGATTGAGGAAAACGATGCGATTGTGATGTTCAATTTTCGCCCGGATCGTGCGATTCAGATATCGCAAGTCTTCACGAATGAAGATTTTAGCGGATTTGATCGTGGGCCAAAGTTTCCTCACACCTATTATGTATGCATGACGCATTTTAGTGAGTCAGTAGGGGGTTACGTGGCCTATAAGCCA
>DAHWJX010000008.1:0-5186 GCA_027343965.1 Caryophanales bacterium
CGACTCGAACGCGGGACACCCTGATTAAAAGTCAGGTGCTCTACCGACTGAGCTAATGGCTCACAGTGGCTGGGGAGGTAGGGATCGAACCTACGAATGACGGAGTCAAAGTCCGTTGCCTTACCACTTGGCTACTCCCCATTATATGGGGTGAGCGATGGGGTTTGAACCCACGAGTGCCGGAGCCACAATCCGGTGCGTTAACCACTTCGCCACGCCCACCACAAAGTACTGCAAGTAAAATTGCCACTGGCAGGGGCGGCAGGATTCGAACCCACGACATGCGGTTTTGGAGACCGCCGTTCTACCAGCTGAACTACGCCCCTGTGTCAATTTGCCGTATCACGGATGACACTTCGATAGTATACCGGGTCTCGTGGGATAAAGTCAAGATAAACGCCAGTATTTCCAGGTGGAAATAACACCCATCCATTTAACGAGGAAATTTCTACATTCCGTAATTAAATCGTAACCTGTCTACTTATCTTAGAGGCTTATTCCTCATTGACCTGTTAGGCGCAAACTCACTATAATTGGAATTGTTCATATGGAGTCATGGAGTGTCTTTCGGGGAGGCCATACCTTGTTTGTCGATCTGATTACCGTCATCATTGCCTTTGTAATCGTATACGCTCTGGTACCCGCCATGAGGTGGATTGCTCTTCGTACTGGCTTTGTGGACATGCCAACGGAACGCAAAGCACATAAGCATCCCCTTCCGATGCTTGGTGGTGCTGCTATGATCATTGGTTTTATCGTGGCCACTACCCTTGTCCGGCATAATGTAATGCATCCATCTATGAGCGCCGATAACACCTTTATTGGGTTACTCATCGGCGCCTTTCTTATGTTTGTGATTGGTATGGTAGACGACTTTGCAAAGACACGCAAAAAAGACTTTCCGGCTTGGCCGAAATTTCTTGTTCAGATTGTCGCAGCGGCCATTCTCGTGTTAGCTGGTGCTGGTATTAAAGGCATAGAGGACCCTATTCACAATGACTATTTCATCGCGTTTTCCCCATGGATTTCAGCGATATTGACGATTGTTTGGGTAGTTGGTATTGTGAATGTCTTCAATTTCCTCGATGGCCTGGATGGATTAGCTGGTGGAATTGCCGCGATGTCGGCGTTGACATTGCTGGTTATCTCCACTATGAAAGGTGATACATCGTCTGCTATTTCGGCTGCTGCCTTGATCGGAGGATGTTTAGCCTTCTTGCGTTTTAACTTTTATCCTGCCCGCATTATTATGGGCGATGCTGGTTCTACCTTTATAGGCTATGTGCTTGCTGCCGTTTCTGTGATGGGAGCATTTAAATCAGCAACTGCGATTTCTATCTTTGTTCCAGTCTTGGCTCTTGGGGTTCCTATTTTTGATGCAATTTATGTGGTTATGCGCCGTGTCATTGAAGGTCGTCCTGTATATAAGGCGGACCGAACGCATGGGCATTATCGGTTGATGGCTTCTGGTTTGACGCAAGTGCAGACGGTCAGTGTTATGTACCTCGTCGCCCTAGGATTTTCCGTCGTGGCAATCGCCATTGCTTTCATCAATCGATAAGCAAAAAAATGACAAAACAACTCCCAATTGCCTGTTGCGGCAGGTAGTTGGGAGTTGTTGTTCCATGGTGGAGGGGGTAGGATTCGAACCTACGAAGCTTTCGCAACGGATTTACAGTCCGCCCCATTTGGCCGCTTTGGTACCCCTCCGTAAAAATCATAAGTTGAAGTTTACCACAATTTCATACAAAACACCATACGTCATCCTTGACAAGGAGTTTTTCAATGTTTTTCCTTACGAGGCCATCATCTCTAATGTCCCGAGCCTATGCAGTACATGTCCTTAGAAAGCTTATGGTGTTTGCGAAGAAGGTGTACAAGAGATTTTCGATGGTAAGAATCTCTGTCGTATTCTATAATTTTGAAGTACGTAAAATCATGATGAGGATGGGTTGATTATGCCAAGAGATCTGCCAGTAGGTAACGGAAATTTGCTCATCAATCATGATCGTAACGGTTATCTGCGCTGCATTTACTACCCTTATGTTGGACAGGAAAACCACGCCCTTGACCATACATCACGGTTTGGCCTACGTGTCAATGACGAATTCTTTTGGTTAGAGAATGAACAAGTGCACAAAAAACTGCACTACGTAAAAGATAGTCTGATTGCCGAATTAGTGCTTCATCACGAACGAACCGGGCTCACAGTCACGATGCACGATGGCGTTGATCATCATGACAATGTATTTGTCCGAAGAGTTATGATCAACAATCGTTCAGCAAAACCGATGCATGTGCAATTGTTTTTTCATTTGGATATGAACCTCTATGGCAGTGAAATGGCCAATACGGTTCTTTATCATCCTGGATTACAAAGCTTATTATTCTACAAGGGTCACCGTTATGTCTCGGTATCTTGCCAAAAAAGTGATCAATTAGGGTCATCTCCGAACGGATATGCCTGTGGACAAAAAGGCATTCATGGCCTAGAAGGAACGTGGAGAGACGCGGAAGACGGTACTTTACAGGCTAATCCCATTGCCCAAGGCTCCGTAGATGGCGTTATGCAATTGGATCTCGACATACCGTCAGGAGAGCAACGAATTGGCCACTTCTGGGTCTGCTTTGCACAAAGCTTATCCGAAGTAGAGCAATTAGAATCTATCGTGCGAAAAACAGAACCCCAAGTCATGCTCAATCGAACTCAGATCTACTGGAAACGTTGGTTGGTACGCGACAAGCACGATTTGAGTCTATTGCCTAAAGACCTTGCAGATGCCTATAAAATCAGTCTGCTTGTCGCCCGCTCGAACATGGATAATCGTGGAGCAATTATTGCAGCTAACGATTCTTCTATGTTAAAAAATGCTGAAGATACGTATTCATACATGTGGCCAAGAGATGGCGCACTCATTGCGTTTGCACTAGATCGAGCAGGATACCATGATAGCACGCAACCATTCTTTGCGTTTTGTAAAAAGGTCATCACGCCAGATGGCTACCTTATGCACAAATACAACCCAGACAGCTCTGTCGGGGCAAGTTGGCTGCCCTGGATCGACCAACATGGCGCGGCCCAACTCCCCATTCAAGAAGATGAAGTTGCTCTTGTCGTCTATGCTTTATGGAATCACCATGAAGTAGCTGATACTCTTGACGAATCTTTTGATGATTATGAGAATTTTGTTCGCCCTGCAGCTGAATTTATGATGCGATTCCGTGACAAAAATGGATTACCGAACCCTTCTTATGACTTATGGGAAGAACGCTATGGCATATTTGGTTTTACAACCTCGGCTGTCTTTGCTGGGTTGCAAGCTGCAGCAAAGTTTGCGGCGTATCACGGTGAACCACTGCGAGCTCAACTTTATGAAGAAGGCGCGAAAACCATGCGTCAAAGCGTTAGCGAATTCTTCTACGATGTAAATGCAGGCCGTTTTGTGCGTGCACTCTATCTCTCTTCACAATCAGAAGAAGCCTTTTACGTACAAGATCAAGCGGCTGATGCGAGCCTCTATGCCTTGTTTGATTTCTCCCTATTCGATGCTCAAGACCCGCGCATCATACAAACGATGACTTATCTCCGTGAATCATTATGGGTACACACGAACATCGGCGGTATGGCTCGTTATGAAGGGGATCAGTATTACCGAGACGTTAATGACGATAAAAACGTACCGGGAAATCCATGGTTTATCTGCACCTTGTGGTACGCACAATGGCTCATTCAATGCGCAAAGTCGCCTAAAGATCTCAAAGAAGCAGAAGAACTGATCCGTTGGGCCGTTTCTCATGCGCTTCCTTCGGGGATTATGGCAGAGCAAATTCATCCTCTGACTGGAATGCCGCTCTCGGTGTCACCACTCACATGGTCGCATGCAACCTTGGTTAGGGTTCTACAAGACTATTTGACAGCATTACAGCACATACCTATGCCTAATTGACACCATCATCAATAACGATCGTGTACATTCCCTGATCCTTAGCAGCTTCATACTTTTCAATGGGAATCATGAGCTCACTTTGAATGGGACCTGGTCGTACACTCATGAAATGATCATCAGCAGCTTCAAAAGCGCTTGGATCAGCTAAAATTTTATGAGCGAGGGACAATCCCCACCATAAGGAAGGATCTTGTATATTGTGCGCGGCAGCAAGATTCTTCACTTGGTAGACACTTTCATAAGGCATCAGCGAAAAGGCAATAACGGCATAAGGTTTTTTCTCCTGCTCAATTACGAATACTCGGCGATAGCCATGAGCTACATGACCTAACGGAAGCCAGCGAATCGTCAATTCAGACATAACAAATTCTCCTTTTTAAAAAGCTTACAACTACTGTAAAGTAATTTGTACCCCGTGGCAGTGATAAAAATCACTGCCACTACTGCGTAATGGTATCTATGTACTTAAAATAAAGAACTCCAGTTTCGACTTAAGATTGAAACTGGAGTAATGCCTCAGTAAAATCACTTTGATCAAAGCCAATAACAACTTTATCACCAATAACCGTGACCGGTACTGTCATCATTTTCGTAAGAGCTTTCATCTCGCGGCGGTATGCTTTATTGGTCAAAATATTGCGTTCTTCAACAGAAATTCCTTTCGACGAAAGGAAGCGCTTTGCTAGCGCACACTTCGGTCACAGAGGCAAAACATACATAATAACCTTGCTATTCACAGCACATCTCCTCAACTTTCTCTCGTAACATTATACCCCTAATGGTACTTATTAAGAGTACATCATAGGGTGATTGACTGCAACCAGGTACTTAATTCCCTTGCATTGCAGATTCAATGCGCCAATCCGATCATCATTTGCCTGTTAAATCTTCCAAGACAATGAGCACGTTTTTGCCGTATCGTTCAACGAGTGCCTTACTGACCTGATGGTTCACATCGGTCATAAAACGGGTTTCTTGTTGTCCGATTTTTTGTAATCACCGTCTTGCAAAAGGAGTCTGCCTTTGCTGCAGTTCTTTGCGTACTTGCTTGTAATGAGAACGGCGGTCCTTGATGGAACGTCCGTGAACAAATGTCGTGTGTCCTTGCTTGTGAGTCATAGGCAGTCGCCAGAAAGTTCACGCCCACTTCTTCATATCGTTAAGAGCTTGTTTATACGCTTTTTCGTATTGCAATTCATCGCTTGGAATTTGGGTTTTTGAACTAAGGGAATGGTTGCT
>DAHWJX010000016.1:0-11488 GCA_027343965.1 Caryophanales bacterium
AGGTCGAACGTAAGAAGGACGAATTGGATCAGATCCTTGAAACACTTAACTGGATGTTGGAATACAAGATGGCATTGATGAACGATCCGCAACGAGCTCACGATATGTTAACGATTCGCCGTTCTGATTAAGTCGTCCTCTATTCAACATACCTGCCCAAGAGCTGAATAAGCACCGCTTGATGGCACCGAATGTTTATGCAACCACGGTTCGGATTCTGCAAAAGCACCCTGTCAGCCTTGAGCGATTTTTACAATCTCTTGGATTACAGATTCGACTTCAGCACTATCCCAAATGCTAAACAAGTGATGCGCTTCGCTTGGCGTCGGAGCTGAGGCATTGGAATCATTCCGTTGCATATCAAGGACTTTCGCGAAGAATACCGTCCGGAATTTCAAAGTGTATGAGTACACTGATAAATCCCTTCTGATGAAAACGCTCCAGCAAATCCAAACGACCTCTCTGGGTACGATTTGCATTGCACTGGATGACATGCAAGTCAGTTTCATTAATGGCGTAATCAATGAGGGCTCGTGTTAGGACGTTCTTTATGGTGTTAGCCCCTTGTTTCGGTAGCAAGGCTTTATAGTGAGCGTTGATGAATTCGGCTCGATTGTTACAATCGATCACGACTGAGTTAGGTAACTGTTGCTCTAACTTTTTTGCGAATGTTGCTTTCCCAAAATGGGTCGTGCCGACAGTTATGACCACTACCCATTTCATCAATACATCTCCATCCCACAATTCCACTGAATGTCTACACATATTTTACCAATATTCATAGACTCGCTATTGGAGATTCCGGCCCCGTTGTGGAATATAAAACATTTACCAACCTTTACGTTCACGAAGTGACGTTATTTGGGCTATATGGTGATTTGCATGCCACACAAACCTTTGAGCGGCTACATCTAAAGTCATATCTCCGTGTGTCGGGCTTGTAACCGACCTTTCAAAATCCGATGGTTTCAACATGAAGAAGAACCGATCTTCGCCAGCCACATACCTGTATTTGAGATCCACCTCCCACACTTGATTTAGGGCCGTAATCACCCGATTTCTGGCCAGTTTTCGCGGATGTTTCGAGCGCAGGCGACGCTGCGCTCGTATGCGGCTACGGTTCATGGGATTGCTGATAGTAATACGTGGATCGTGGTACCCCCACAATGCGTAGCACGGAGGGAAGCAATATTTACGAGCACGGAGCAGTGATAAGTTATGGGTAATAATGACTGGGACTGGGATGATAACTTCCCAGACGGCGTATTCGTTGTCCCACTGACCCAAACTCTCCAAAAGTGAAAGTCAGGAAATTGGTCGATTAGTACAGATCTAATGGCATACCATTATCCGAAGCCCATCGTTTGCCACCAGATATAATGGAGCAGTTCCTTGTGCATCCGACAAAAGGCGGGGAACGGGAAGAAAGGAAACGGAAGTAGTCTCGACTTATCCATAAATCCCTAATATGGAGGTATCAGCCATGACACATCAGGAGAGTTAAACTTGTAACTGATTCAAACCATGTACAAATGTCATAACATTCCCCAAACAGCAACTTCCTTGTGGGTTGTTCACCTCACAGCCACAGCGATTCGCCTTTATCTGCACATTGGAGAAATAAACGACATCGCAGTTTGCATTCCCGCTTTGATGACACACAGGACAAATCATGTAAGCTTGCAACTGTTTTTCAGGAATTTGACAACAATCTTTCATAACAATCATCTCCCAGAATCCGATTCTCCAATGCTTTCTCCCTGACTGTACCCACTCCAACGCAACCTAATTCCGATCTCTTCGCGGTCACAACTTACGAACGACCAAACTCATTCCCGTATCCGCGTCTTGCCCTCTCACGCTGAACATCCCTTTTACTCACCGTCAAATAGCCTACAAAGACGACGATAAGCACAGTCAATACTCCCACAACAATCCCATCACCATAACCTAATCCCGTGATGTTCTTTGGCTTTCCAAACCAATCCGCGAAAGAGGCTCCAAGTGGTCTTGTCATAACGTAGGAAAACCAGAATGCAAAAATCGGATTTAGTCGGAACAGAGCGTAGCCGACTCCTGGGAGCAGGAACAAAACAATAAACAGAATTCCTGAAGCCAAGTAACCCAGATGTAACGTCATTGCCGTCATGTCCCCAGTGGCGGTTCCCATCGCAAACGTTGACAGCACAGCCGCCCAGTAGAACATCTCACGACGGCGAGTATAAATACTATGAATGGATAACGTCTTCTCCACTTTGTACCAGGTCGTAAACACCACGGTCAGAATGATGGCAAAAGTGATGGTTGAGGCGTAATACGGTATTCCCAAGACAATGTGTGTCACGTCAGCAACCATAGTACCGAAAATGGCAACCATGACGACAAATAGCCAGTAAATCCATGCTACGTATTTCTTAACGCCAAACTGTAGGATAAACGCGATCACGAAGCCGATGAAACCCAGAATGACCGCAACATATGGATTGATGTGATAAACAAGATAATCAGACGTTGATTCACCCATGGCGGTTGTCAGTAGTTTTACAATCCAGAAGTAAATCGTGATTTCAGGAACCTTCATAAAGAGTCGTTTTCCTCGATTTCTGGTGGTTGGATAGAACTGAATCATAGATGCATTCGTTCCCTTCTTTCGATGCTATTCCTGTATTAAGCCTACCATATAGTCACGACAGAGAAGAAGTCTCCTCCCTCACATTCCCAGAACATTGTGCAACATTTTGGGAACTGCCCTATAATCGAAGCACCCTATGGGTTCAATCCTACGTGGACTGTTTTGATGCCTTTGCTTTGAAGTAATCCCCGCCTTTAAATTGCACATCGTCGATTCCCCAGTGCATATCTTTATCAAGTCGCTTTAACAAAGGAATGTGTTTGGAGCAGTGAATATATGCTTCCTCGACCGTGATACGAACCCACCGTTCCGCTCGTGAATCGGACACGCCATCCACTTCTTGTTCAATCATTATCGTTCCATTGACATGCAATCCGACACAGTGATCAAAAAAGTCAATGAACAGTAAGCCGATATGGGGATTTTCAAGGATGCCATTTGTTGCTTCGCAATAAAATCCACCATCGCTGGATTCAACTTTTCGAGCATTTGGTTGTCATAGAAACCTTGCGCTCGATTTTGAGTGCCATATTGTAGTTGAAGCTGTCGTTCTCCGTTTAAACCTGTCACAAAACGTCACCTCGTCTCCCATTTTGACGCTTTATGGACGTATAATCCACCCCTGACCATAGAATCTACCGTTCTCATTCCCTATTTCAAATCCGCTCCATGACTTCTAATGCCCAAATTTAGCTCTATGTGCGGATAATAACCATTAGACATCTGATCACTTCGACACTCATGTCGAAAATCGAAGACAGACAATAGCACCTGTGACAAAGGCACTATGCTAACGGTTCTCGCGTCTCAAATCCCCATTGCCATGCCTTTTGATGAAGGATTATGCTATGGTACCACGATGTTTGCCATAAGAGGTGGCTTGCTGTTGTACCCGTTCTTGCCTTGCTCCTTTCCCCCGCACTAAAAAAACACAGGCGAATCCAGGCTTTTGACCCGAATCCACCCGTGCTGTAGGGAACAACTTATTTAACTCAGAGTAGAACTTATTTTGCTGAAGAAGAATCTCGTTTTGCGGAGATAACAATCACCTCTCCTTCGCGAACACAAATCGTACCATGTACCATTTCTGACCATAGTCTAACCACGAAACCACAGTTCTCTCCCTGGGCAACAAACATTCAACATTTTGGGCTTGTTCACGATGGGTTTTCATTTGGAAAAGTTTATTCAAGACGAATTTAAGTTCCATGTGATTGCCGCCCATTCTATATTTTTTGTGGGCGAATGATGCTTATGATATGTGTTTAGAAATTTGCGATAGCTTTTGAATGTCAAACATAAATATTGTACATGAAGCCTTGAATTCCCTGCACAATCTTTTCATAGCATGGTTTGAAGGTATACTTCACCCCATCCATTGGACTACTACACTCTTCCAAATACGAATCCTATAAGAATCTACTCACAAGTTCCTCTGCTAAAACGGGCGGGCTGAAAAGATACCCTTGATATTCATCACACTGTTCGTGTTGCAATATGGTAAGTTGCTCATCGTGCTCTACACCTTCTGCGATAACGCTCAGGTCATTGGCATGCGCTACTGCTACTAATGCTGAGAAAATTGACATGTCAGCAATATTTGTGTGAATATCCCTCACAAAAACACAGTCAATCTTCATCACGTCTACGGGCAATTGCCGAAGTACTCCTAACGAATTGTATCCTTGCCCAAAATCGTCTATCATGATGCGGATACCATAATTCTTCAGCGTTTTCAAAATGTCTCTGGCATGCTCCGCATTTTTCATCAAGGTCGTTTCCGTAATCTCGACACAGATAAAGGATGGCGGGATGCCGTATGCCTCAAGAGTCGAGATGAGATGATCCTTGAAATTTGGTTCAGAAAGTTCGATTTGTGATACATTGACTCCCACTGGAACGATATTCTTGCCCTGCATGCACCAGTCTGTAATCTGATCACATACCATTTGTAGAACAAATTTTCCTAAATCCACAATAAGCCCTGTCTCTTCAGCAATCGGGATGAATTCCATCGGGGGAATAATGCCAAAAGCGGGATGCTTCCATCGAAGGAGTGCCTCAGTGCCTACAACCAAACCACTCTGCACGTTGACTTGGGGTTGATATTCCAGATAAAGATCCTGCTTACTCATTATTGCCTTGCGTAAGTCGTTTTCCAATTGGAATCGTGAATACATCTGATCTTGAATGGAGGGCAGGTGAAGATACCAGCGATTCTTCCCTAATCGTTTCGCTTCGTACATGGCTACATCTGCATTCTTTAACATCAAAGTGACGGAATCCCCACTGGTTGGGTACACGGCAATTCCGATGGTGGCGGTCAAGAAGAACTCGTATCCATCACAGACAACCTTTTCTTGAACATGTTTAAGAATGCGTTCAGCGACTTGAATCGCATCACTGGTTTCGACTATTGTTGGCATCACTACAACAAATTCGTCGCCGCCAAACCTGGCAACTACGTCATCGCTCCGTAGGCTCTTCAAAATTCTTTGAGACACGATTTTTAAGATTTCATCCCCAATTTCATGACCTAAAGAATCATTGATATTCTTAAATCGGTCCAGGTCGATGAAGAGGACTGCAAATCTATGTTGGGAATTTTGAGCTTTGGTAATCACGGCATTGAGCACTTTCATCAAATGTCGCCTGTTGCATATCCCCGTTAATTCGTCATAATGTGCAAGGTTCCATATTTGCTTGGAATATGCTGTTTCTTTGCGTAGTTGTCGAATAAATAATGCAAAAATCAACGGTGTGGTAATAACCAATAGCCATATCAGGTGCACAGCATGCTCAATCTGCGTGTCGGATACCCATACCCCACCAAACAATACCTTTCCCACATACTGATAACCGAACATCTCAAGAACAATCTCGGCGAATAATAATCCACCAAACAATCGTAGATATTTTAGAAAATCTTGCCACTTAGATGCTGTTTCCATACTCCTCACCCCATAAACAGACAATTTTCGACAAATTATGTCTGAATTATAGATTAGCATAGGCGTGAGTAATTTTGCAGTGCCACACGATTTTATATATAGAACGGTTCTGGCAATGTCTCCTGCTTTACACCTGAACTCTGGTCTTCCGTGAAACTATGCAGGCGAGTTCTGAAATAGCGCAATTTATTTATCAGTCGCCTCATGACCGAGCACACAAGGGGTTCCCAATAACGCCATCCTGGTCACGCCTTTTCACCCGCGTGCCCATTCTCCATGGAGCGTTATGCCATTGACCCATCAGAATATCTCACCACTTCCCTAAGCTGAGTGAACTGGCTATCAAGCCCGCCATGGCTTGCTGATTCCCCCTGAACATCCCTGCGGTTCACCGTCATCCCATTACCCAAATTCAAATCCAACACATGACTTCTCGAATCAAAATTCTGCATCCCTACTATATAGCCGAAAACTCAAATTCTTCCCTACATCCCTCTCCCCTTCACCCTCAAGCCCTTTTCCCCCCACTCGTCGCTCTCAGGCATAAAAAAACACGGGCGAATCCAGGCTTTTGACCCGAATCCACCCGTGCTGTAGTCATGCCTGAATTACTCTACCGTCACGCTTTTAGCAAGGTTACGCGGTTTGTCGACATCATTGCCGCGCGCAACAGAGGCATAATAGGCAAGCAATTGCAATGGTACAACCAACATAATGGAGGCCAAGAAATTGATTGTACGCGGAATGTAGAGTACTTGATCGACCGATTTGGCCGTCTCTTCATCCCCGGCCCAAGTGACGGCTACCACATGAGCTCCTCTTGCTTTGACTTCCTTGATGTTACTGATCGATTTGTCATACAAATTCTCCTGAGTCAAAAGCGCAATCACCGGCACTTGTTCGACAATCAGAGCAAGTGTTCCGTGCTTAAGTTCACCAGACGGATAAGCTTCAGCATGAATATAAGAAATTTCTTTATACTTAAGAGCACCTTCCAAAGCCACGGAGTAATCCAATCCACGCCCCAAGAAAAATGCATCATCCCACGTTGAAAATTCACGCGCAATTTTCTCGATCATGGGTGCCGTATCCAATACTCCCTCCAACTTTTGAGGGAGTTCTTGCAATGCAGCTATCGTCTGCGCAATCACAGATTCATCCGCCGTACGACGCGCTTGCGCCAAATAGCATCCAAAGAGGTATAGAGCCGCTAATTGCGTCGTGTAAGCCTTGGTTGAAGCTACGGAAATTTCTGGTCCAGCCATGGTAATAATAACGTCGCTCGCCTCACGTGCTACAGAGCTTCCCACGACATTCGTGATGGCAAGAACACGATTGCCATTCGCTTTAGCGTTGCGTAAGGCCGCTAAAGTATCTGCAGTCTCGCCAGATTGGGACAATACAATAATCAGTGTGTGATTTGTGACAATGGGATCACGATAGCGATACTCTGATGCAATCTCAACGTCAACTGGAATTCTTGTCAAATTTTCAATAGCAACCTTACCGACCAGACCGGCATTATAGGCTGTGCCACAAGCCACGATATGAATACGATCGATATTTTCAATTTCTTCTTGCGTCCATTGCAGCTCTGGTAACGTGGCCCGTAAACCGTCAGCTGAAATTCTTCCTCGCAATGTATCACGCAATGCTCGCGGTTGTTCATGAATTTCCTTGAGCATGTAGTGATCGTAGCCCCCCTTTTCAGCGGCTACTGCATCCCAAGTTACATGGAAAACGTCCTTAGCATGAGATTGACCAGACAGATCATAGCATGTCACTGAATCAGCCGTTACAACAGCCATTTCCCCCTCATCCAGAATATAAACATTACGTGTATACTCTAAAATCGCTGGAATGTCTGAGGCAAGGAAATTTTCTTCTTGGCCTAGACCTATGACCAATGGAGAGTGTTTACGAACGGCAATCAATTGGCCTGGAGCCTGCTTAGCCATGACAGCCAATGCATACGCTCCCCGAACTTCTTTCAGAATTTCGACGACTGTTGAAAAGAGATCCCCTGTCCACCTGTCTTCAAGAAGATGGGCTATAACTTCCGTATCCGTTTCTGACTGAAACACGTGTCCAGCCTTAGTAAGGTTATCACGAAGTGTCATGTAGTTTTCAATAATGCCGTTATGAACGACGACAAAATCTCCAGAACAATCCGCATGAGGATGCGCATTTTCTGTCGAAGGACGACCATGTGTGGCCCAGCGAGTATGGCCAATGCCTTGTGATCCGCGAAGTGGAGTATCACTCACTTGATCAACTAGATTTTTTAATCGCCCAACCGTTTTTTCAATCGTTAATGCACCTTTATCATAAATAGCGATACCAGCTGAATCATAGCCACGATACTCCAACTTGTTTAAGCCGGATAGCAAAACGTCTTGAGCTTGACGATGTCCAATATATCCAACGATTCCACACATCACAAAAACCCCTTTGCAATTCACATAACTTCTCCATAATCCTGATGAGCTTTTGTCACGCAAGTCACCCTGCGATTTTCAAGCACATCCTATCGGTGCGGATATCACACCGGAAGGCATCCGCCGAATCGTTCGCCAACCTTCTCCGCGTCAACTGTCTCACGAACTACATCTAACAGTCCCGGCGCTTTATCATTTGCCTGCGAGTCATGTCACCTCCACGAGATCCATTCGATATCGAACCCATCCCCCCTTAATCTATGTCATTCTCTCACACAGGTGATACTCTAGCAATAGAACAAAGTACCTAAACGAGCTGGGATACAAATTCCATGCGTAATTTTACGCAATATCCTTGATGATGCTTTGCAGCGTTCTTAAACTATCAACCAACATAGGACCGCATTGGAGAATCTCACCGGAAGCCTCAAAAACTGCCCCATTTTTAACGGCGTTAATCTCTATAAAGCCATCACGAGACACGATATCTTGGACGACCACCGGTTTACCACACCACGATGCCAAGATAAGATCCGGGTCTGCGTCGATCACCTGTTGCTTCTCAACAACACGATCAGACGCCCTGCGATTTTTCACAGAGATTTCACGAAAAACATCTTGACCGCCTGCGATTTCGATGAGATCACTCACCCATCCCGTACCCACGATCATCGGATCCATCCATTCTTCAAAGTAAACCTTTGGCCGCCCTTTCATGGACGCCGCTTCTTGCCGAATTGTTTCGATATCATATTGAAGCGATGAACAGTATTTCTCTGCCTTTTCTGATTCACCGACTAGGTTACCGAGCAACAAAATCGTAGAAAACATATCGTTAAGACGATGGGGATTGACGTGCAATACCGTAACTCCCGCTTGAAGTAATGCTGTAGCTATTTCCGTTTGTACCAAGGACGTGACAATAGCAAGATCAGGAGCCACGTCTAAAATGCGATTAACACTACCATATTGAAAACCTGAAACCGGTGGTATTTGTAGTGCCTCTTGAGGCCTCGTCGTATAAGCCGATATCCCTACCACGCGATCGAGCACGCCCAACGCGTGTAGAATTTCGGGCATCTCAGCTGCTAGGCAAACGATACGTTCTGGATACATGATAATCCCTCATTTCCACAGACAATGACCCACAGAAAAACCAGCCTACATGCAGGTATCGGATACGTAGGCTGGTTTCTCAAAGATCTTATTTACTACCATTCAAATTGCCCGGTACAGACTTTACAAGCTGTCCCGCAGTCGTGCTGCCTGCGGGAGCAATTGGCTTACGAATCACTTGCATCATGATCACCTCCTTAGAGAAATACTATTTTTCCAAATCATATTAAGTGCCCTATGAATTTTCCTCTTTTCAAATGGGCACGGTCGTTCACCTGTCCTTGCCCGAAACAGGGGACAATGGTTGCCTTGGCATACCGGACGATAGTAACATGAACGACACACGCTGTCCGTGTCATCACCCGACGTAGTCCATAATGCTAAACGGTCATAATCTACATTGACCGATCCATCATCGTACAAGGTTCCCACCTTATTTACCTCTTCTTCAAGAGCACAGGTACATTTATAGAGTTGACCCGTCGATCCCACGACCAAGGAGTTAGGCTTAGCCGCGTAACACACCGCTCCACCAGGCAACATCGAATTTTCCACAATCGAAGACATAGGTAATCCTTTGTCAAGACCCATCTGCGTGAATTCCCAAATTGCCTTATTGGCTGTTTGATGATCGCAAACTGGCAGTTGATCATCATGTTTCCCGCCCCATCGTCCCACAGGTCTAATGAGCAATTGAAAACGGGCATCCCCCGCAAATTCATTCGCCAAAATGGAGAGCAACTCAGGAACAAATGGAAGCGATTCTTGATCAAAATTGACACGAATCGAAATTTCAAAAGATTCCTTACTAGATTGAATGTCTTTCAAATTATGTAGAATTCGTTCAAACGTAGGCCCACCACCACGGAGTCCTCGTTTCTTATCGTGTACCGTAGCTGGACCATCCACCGTAATCATAAAACGCCGAATATGCCACTGTAATAATTGCAAAAACTTATCTTTTGTTAAATGAAAACCGTTCGTCGCCATATCTGCGCTATAATCTATACCATAAGAATTAAATGAGGCTAAAAAAGATCTTGAAAGTTCGCCAATAACATCCATGGCAAGCAAAGGTTCCCCACCAAACCAACTGATTGAAGCACTTTGCAAAAACCGAGCCTTATTTTGCACAAATTTTTGCAGTCCCGTGATCACTTGATCATTCATGGTTCCATGGGAAAAAGACTGATAACAATATTCGCATCCAAAGTTACACGCTTCTGTCGGCATGACAACCAAATGCAGCTGATCTGTTCGATGTTGTGATTGATGCAAAAAGCGAGCTCGCTTGTCTTCATCGATGTTCGAAGCAATGAGAATTCCAGCGTCAACTAAGGTTGTCACAACAGTAGTCATGTTAGGCGGTGCATCTTCGCCGAGTCCCTCTTTTAGGATCGATAAAATACTATCTATCTCCTCGGAAGAAAACGCCAAGATGGCACCCGTATAGCTATTGTAAACAAGGAGTTCTCCCGTATCAGTACGCGTCTGGACATTAAATCGCGAAGGCGTCCACATCTCTACCAGTGCAAAAACCTCCGATCTATACTACCAAATTCATGGTAATCTATAATCACCATGTAGTGCAATCAAAAGTTTTATTCCTCAAAATGAACAGGAACCCATCCACGAACACTGTTAATAAACCATACCTCCGTGGCCCTTTTTATGTCCGCTTGGATTATAACCTCTTCTTCAACGATACCTTGATCAAGAAGTTCGGCTCGAAATGTTCCTGCAAGTAATCCACAGTCACGAGATGGTGTCACTTTACGCCCATCTATTTCCAAAACAATATTGCCATTCGTAAACTCAGTAATTTGCCCATCTTCATTCCAAAGTAACGTGTCAAAAACGTCCGGATGTTCACCTTGATGTTGTTGATAAACGTCCCGATACGAAGTTTTATGGTAAATGAATTGGTTTTTTTTCGATATTGGTGACTTAGCTAGGGCAACTGTCTGCACATCATGAGAAAGCTCATGTAATGCCGTACTCTCCACCCGGACTTGACCTGTCTGCGACACCAAAAGTCGAACTCGTCGGGTCATTTCTTCAAATCGTTCGGCATGTTCATGTAATTTGTCGATAATCACGTCAAGGTTTATCGGGATATCAAAAAAAATTGCCGAAGAGACCAGTCTGTTCAAATGGCGTTGCAACAGTGTATATTCTCCATGATCCCATTTTAATGTTTCCAACAAATCAAATGGAACATTTGAGGCCTTTAGAAGCGTAGCCTTGGTAAGGGCCTCCGCATATTCACCATGAGCAGTTGAATCCCACGTAATACCTCCGCCTACACCATACTCTGCGAATCCAGTTTTACGATCGATAAGGATGGAACG
>DAHWJX010000033.1:0-6149 GCA_027343965.1 Caryophanales bacterium
CGACGGTGATTGCTATCCAACTGCTGGTGATGAACCTGGAGAGGAGGTTACGGCTTCTTTTTTGTCACAAATTCTGTCCACTCTTTCTAATCATCCGTGAGGAAACCGGGTTGGCCGTTTAGTGCCGTTAAGCAGTCCCTAGGTAAACGCGCTAGCGGTTGCGGCGCTGGGTTGCATTATCTGGCAGTTTCGCCAGAAGGAGATATTTATCCTTGCCATCAATTCGTGGGCAATGATACGTTTCGTATGGGCAGTGTATTTGTTGACGAAAAGAAGGCTGAGCTCGTTACCGTTTTTAAGCAAGCCAATCTCAATATCAAAGAAGCTTGTCAATCTTGCTTTGCCCGATATTTTTGTAGCGGAGGATGTCATGCAAATCACTGGGTGCTCAATCATGACATACTGCAACCAGATCATCTTTCATGTGAACTCATTCGTAAGCGTCTGGAATGTGCGCTTTTTTTAGCTGTAACGAATTAAGCGATAAGACGTGAACCACTTAGATGAACAACAAAGTGTATTATCAGTGACTCTGGAAGTTCATTTCTAACAAAACTTGATCGAAAATCCGCCTCCTTCTCGGTTCTGCCAAAGGATAGAGAAGGAGGCACAGTTTTTGAATGATCAATAACCTGATTGTAGGGCGAAATTCAGCCTACCTACTAGTAATCATTGGTTGTGCAATCATTGATGCTCGTGACAATAGGGTGTTCCTTTTCTATGTTGATATGACTATCGAGTGCGAATGGACTCCAATCTATGGGGCTTTCTGTGCCAGAGACCATGCTGGTTACGATTTCTCCCGTGATCGCTGATAAGAGAATTCCCTTTCGAAAATGTCCTGTAGCTAAGATTACATTCTGCCATTCTCTTACTGGACCAAGAATCGGTTTGATATTTGGATTTCCAGGACGAAAACCAGCCCATGTACGGATAAAAATAGCTTCTCGCATATCAGGTACCATGGATACAGCAATGTTATATAGAGCCTGGATTCCTTGCACCGTCGTTTCCTTGTTAAATCCGACCTCTTCTTGTGTCGCTCCAACCAAGATACTTCCGTCGCGTTTTGGAATTAAATAACACTTTTCAGCAAATACAGACCTGTGTAGAACTTTCTTGCGTAACTGAGCAGAAAAACATTGTCCCTTTACTGGATACACATGAAGCGATAGGCCTAAAGAGGATGCGAGTTGTTCACTCCAAGAACCTGTAGCCAAAATCACCTTGTCTGCTGTATATTCTCCATCTGCAGCCACTACGCCAGTCACACGGTTGCCAACTGTGATTAGACGTAGTACTGGATTATTTTCGAAAAATTGTGCACCGTGAAGCACCGCGCCACGATGAAATGCCTGAGTCAATTTCGCATTATTCACCTGATGGTCATTGGGAATATAGATACCTCCCAATAATTCTTCAGATAATAGCGGTTCTAATGCGCGAAGTTCACTCGTAGAATGCCACTCGATGGATTGTCCAAGATTTTGTGCCCACTCGCATTTTCTAACCAATGCTTGTTGTTCTAACTCTGTTCGTGCGACTCCAACGAGTCCCGACGTAACATATTCAATATCGATTCCGGTTTCAGCCAATAACGTTTCAGCCAACACGGGAAATCGTGTTTGGCTTGCTAAACACAATTCAACAAGTGGACCTGGTGCATCAGTTTCCATCATGGCCCCAAGAATTCCTGCAGCGGCCAGTGAGGCTTCTTGTCCAATTTCACCGCGGTCGAACACGAAACATGAAATGCCTTTTAGGCTTAGGTGATAGGCAATGGATAATCCAATGACTCCTCCTCCGACAATGATGACGTCTACGCTTTTATCAGAACTCATGAACATGTCACTCTCCTAAACATAACTATCGAATATGACTAACATAAACATTAGTATATACACCTTAGATGTCGATGAGGCAAAGTAGGGCAAAAGTTTTGTGAACGAATGAACATTTGTCGAATGCTTGGAAGGCAGCGTATTCGAAACTGCATACTTAAACTTGATTTAGGAATCGTGATATGATAGTAATATAACATAATATTATTTAATCTTCAGGTGCCCGAATTGGGAGAATAGGGAAGTTCAATTACAAGGAACGCGGAGCCCGCCACTGTAAACGAGGAGCTGCTACAAGGCCACTGGATCATCCGACTGGATTGTCTGGGAAGGCGTAGCAAGCGATGAATCGTAGCCAGGAGACCTGCCTGAAGAGTTATCCTATTGGGGATTGGCATGACCTCAACTCGTTAGAGTTGGGGTTTTTTACGTGTTCGGGCGAGCGCGAAGGAGGAAGAATCATGAGCGTTTTCGATGTGGCAAAACGTATCGAGGCTGTGGACGCGGTTGCGCAAAAGGCGATGGCGGAGCATCTCAATAGTTTGACAAAACCCCCGGGGAGCTTGGGGCGATTAGAAGAACTGGCCATTCGATTGGCGGGTATCACGGGCTCGATCTCTCCGGTGATTGATCCTGCCACGGTCATCGTAATGGCTGCTGATCATGGGGTGGCAGCTGAAGGGGTTTCCGCCTTCCCAGCAGAGGTGACACCTCAAATGGTGCACAACTTCATGACCGGTGGTGCTGCCATCAACGTACTTACTAAAGTAGCACAAGCATCGGTGAAAATTGTGGACATTGGTGTAAACGCTGATCTGGATCTACCAGGGCTGATTTCCCGTAAGGTTCGGCATGGTACGGATAATATGGCAAAGGGTTCGGCCATGGCGGTGGAAGAAGCGGTGGCCGCTATGGAAGTGGGCGTAAGTATAGCGTTTGAGGCCATTGAACAAGGCGCCAAATTGCTGGCGCTTGGCGAGATGGGGATCGGAAATACGACGGTGAGCAGCGCTATGCTTTCCGTATTGGGACAGATTCCGGTCGAGCAGGTAGTGGGTATTGGTACGGGCATCAGTCTAAAGGCGCGAGAGCGTAAAATTGCGGTTATTGAAAGGTCGATCACTGTCAATCAACCCAATCCGCTCGATCCCATTGATGTTCTGGCAAAGGTAGGTGGGTTGGAGATCGCAGGATTGGCGGGTGTTATTTTGCAAGCAGCCGCATCGAGGATCCCTGTGTTGGTGGATGGATTCATTTGTGCTGTGGCAGCGCTTGTTGCGGTTAAAATTGCTCCTCTTTCGGCGTGGTATCTGATCGGCTCACATGAGTCGGTTGAGCCCGGCCATCGAATCGTCAATGACCTCCTTGCCATTCAACCGCTTTTGCAAATGAATTTGCGCCTTGGGGAAGGTAGCGGTGCGGCCTTGGCACTGCCCATTGTTCGGGCCGCTTCATGTATTTCTAGAGAAATGGCCACATTTGCCCAGGCGCAGGTGACAAGTTCGTTCGAAGGAACTGTAAAGTGATTGATCCGCAGGATTAGGTCTACGTTGCAACGGTTAAATGGGAAGGGGAATAACGTTTTGCAAGAGCTCAAGGGGAATCAGCCGTGGCACATAGAACGCCATGGCCTAAATGCGGTGCCAGAGACCGACAAAACTGGACATCCCATGGACTTGTTTTGGGTTTGGTTTGCAGCAAACATTGGTATTTTGAGTGTACTTTATGGTGGTATTATTGCAGGTTACCGTTTGAGTTTTTTTCAATCTCTGCTTGCTGCGGCGGTGGGGTCATTGTCCTTTGCTATCGTCGGAATTTTAAGCATTGCGGGTCGGGATGGCGGTGCTCCCATGTTGGCACTGTCCCGAGCAGTGTTTGGTGCGCGTGGCAATCTCTTACTGACGATGATCAGTTGGGTAAATTTACTAGGATGGGAGTCTGTTACCGTCATCACGGGTACGCTGTCTTTGGAGGCTTTGCTCCAAGCGATTCTGGGGATCCAATCCTCGATTCTAAACGCAATGGTCAGCCTGGTCATCTTTGGGGGGCTGGTCATAATGGTTGGATTATTTGGGCAAGCGACATTGGTGATCATACAAAAAGTGGCAGCATGGTGTTTTGGGCTATTAACCCTTGGTGTGATCATTTTGTTGCTACAAGGAGGCGGTTGGCATCAGACCCTTGCGATGCAAAGCGGAAGCTGGATGGGCGGTTTTCTACCCGCTGTCTCGATTATCATGGCGGGAACTGGAATTAGTTGGGGCAATGCGGCGGCGGACTATAGCCGCTATCAGGCGCTTACCACTAGAAAAAGGTCCATATTTGCGGCGGTCACGATGGGAAGCGTAATTCCTGTCTTTGTTCTCATGATGGTGGGGGTCGTTTTGGCAAACCGCGTACCCAATCTTCCTGCTGCCGCCAACCCTATCGCGGCAATAGGCGCTTTATTACCGCGATGGATGATGATTCCTTATCTAATTACTGCAGTGGGTGGAATGCTCGCACAGGCCGATCTTGGCCTTTATTCGTCAGGACTAAACTTGCTTACGCTGGGCGTGCGTACGGCGCGTCACAAGACCGTCCTTGTGGATGCCGTCATCATGACTCTGGTAACGGTCTATGTGCTTTTTATTCGAAAAGACTTCATGGGACCATTTGAAGCCTTTATGAGTTTAGGTGGCGTTTTTCTTGCTGCATGGGAAGCGATGTTTATGGTCGATCAATGGTTGGTTCGCCGCTGGGGCGCCTATCCCGCGTATTGCTACGGTGATTTGAGGGGGAGCTCATTGCTGCGAGGACAAAGTGTAAGATCGCTTGCTTTGGTGTGCTTTGCAATCGGTGTTGTTTCGGGTCTATTGTTTACCAACTCGCCATTCTTCAACGGCCCATTGGCACAGGGCATCTTTGCAGGTAGCAATTTAGGTGTTCTGTTGGCGTTTTTAGTTAGTGGTATGGCCTATGTGATTGTCCTTCTTTGGCAGCGTGCAATGAATAAAGGTGAGATGCTGACGGGCAGCGGCTAAAGCTGCCTGTTGCACTTTTCATGTGTGCTTTCATCTATGCTAATTATTGAACAGATGTTGAGAGAATATCGCCGCTGTATAATTTTTTGATTTGATGATCGGGTGTCCTTATAACGAGGGCTCCATAGTCATCAATGTCTTCGACAATACCAGCAATTCGAGATGAGCCGGATTGAATTTCTACGACATGACCTAAGGTTACGTTATGGCTCTTAAAATAGTCCATGACACCAGAGAAATCACCCGATTTCAAACAGGTAACGTACAGATCTTCCAGGGTAGATAAGATATTTGCGACCACGCTTGCACGCTTTAGGGGTTGCTGAACAAACGACTGAAGTGAACATACAGACGGTTGCAGGGAAATGGGTAATTCGTCTTCGCGTAGATTCACATTAATTCCAATGCCTACGATCACATAGTTTATCTGATTGCCTTCTACATTGACTTCTGTAAGAATCCCGCAAATTTTTTTGCCGTCGAACAGTATATCGTTAGGCCACTTGATATACGCCTGTTGATTTGAAAGTTTTGTTAATGTTTTCGCTACAGCGGCTGCTGTCAAAATCGTTAACCGTGGAGCTTCGACAATCGAAAGATTGGGTCGCAAAATAAGGGACATCCATATTCCGGACTTCGCAGGAGAATACCATTTTCGTTGAAAGCGGCCTCGACCTTGCGTTTGTTCATCGGCAATCACTAAGGTGCCTTCAGGTTCACCCTGATCAGCCAATTGGCGTGCCGCACTATTGGTTGAGTCAACAGATTCGCGATAGGCAATTGATTTTCCGAACACTTTTGCTTGAACAAGATCCTTAATCTCATAAGCGGAAACGAAATCAGCCGTTTCAAGCAAGCGGTACCCTTTGTTGGGTACCGCTTCTACCGGATATCCTTGCTTTTGCAATGCGTGAATCTGTTTCCATATAGCCGTTCTGCTTGTCTGAAATGTTTCACAGATCATTCGGCTTGAGACATATTCACCCCTGGCATCTTTTAGCATGTCAAGAATGGTTTCTTGTGTTGCGTTCGTGGTGGGTCACCTCTCATAACCGAATCGGTTAGTCTAGTTTTATCACGTGAGTGCTGTGATTGCCAAGCAAACGAGAGATCGGATACATTTGTCGAATAGGAACCACAATCACTGTAGTAATAATTGCTTTTAACGCATCTCCTGGCAGATACGGATAACATCCTAAAATCAGGGCTTTTGCTAACGAGGTTTTTAGCACATGAGCTAACCACGGGACACCGGTTATGTACATGATTAATGAGCCAAATACTT
>DAHWJX010000065.1:0-6099 GCA_027343965.1 Caryophanales bacterium
ACGAGTTGTTGAAGAGATGCATTACTATCCGAATGCTTCAGCGAGACGTTTAGTGACGAATCGGTCTTATACGATTGGCGTCTTTTATCCAGCTAATGGCGGTCCTGGATTACGACAACCTTTTATTGCTCACTTACTTGAGGTGTTTAAGACAGCGATTGGAACATCAGGTTATGATTTATTGCTCTTTGGCGATGAGAAACATCCTTATGGAAAGTTTAGTTTTCTAGATCGGGTTGAACATCGTGATCTTGATGGAGTACTGCTCCTGGGCTCTCCTGATGAGACGATCGATGAATTGTTGGCATCCAACGTACCGATCGTTGGTGTCGACCATGTGGCTGCAGGGCAACGAGTTGGGTCTATTACATCAGATAATCGACGGGCGATATATGAACTTGTTCAACTTCTAAAGGCGAATGGATACAGTAAGTTCGGATTTTGTCATGGAGATTTGACGCTGCCTGTTGCAATGGAACGGTTACAAGGATTCTACTCAGGCCTATCTGTGGCACAAATAACGCCGCGCAAAGAGTGGATCTTTGATGACGCATTTAACTTTGAAGGTGGCATTCAAACGGCGCACCGAATTTTATCGCTCACACAAAAACCTGACGTCATCATTTTCTCTGGGGATATTTCAGCGATTGGGGCGTTACAGGTTTTTTCAGAACACCATATCCGGGTTCCCGATGATATTGCTGTTGTTGGGTTTGATGATATTGATGCGGCTTCTTATGTTTTTCCAAAACTGACGAGCATAAAACAAGACAAAGAGGAAATGGGCAGACTTGCAGCGGAACTTTTGGTTGACCTCATTGAGAATACAGAACGCAGTATGCCACAACATTTTGTTTTACCCACACAGTTGATTGTACGCAATACAACAAGACCATTGGTGATAAACGGACTTTAGGAGGGATTTTGGTGATGAATTCTTTTGATTTGCCGGATGACATAATAAAAAAGATTCCTAAGAATTTCTTTTTCGGAACGGCTGCGGCTGCGTATCAGGTGGAAGGGGCAGTCAATGAAGGAGGGCGAGGGCCCTCGATTTGGGACGTGTTTTCAAGTACGCCTGGCAAAACGCAAAATGGTGATACTGGAGCGATCAGTGTGGACCATTATCATCGGTTTGCTGAGGATTTTGCGTTGATGCGCGAATTGAATATTAAACATTATCGTTTTTCGATAGCATGGCCGCGCTTGTTCCCTATGGGTTCAGGGCAAATTAACCAACAGGGCGTTGATTTTTACAATCGTTTGCTTGACTCTATGTTAGAAAATGAAATAACTCCTATGGCTACACTATATCATTGGGATTTGCCTCAAGCTTTGCAGGAACTAGGTGGATGGGAAAATCGCGATACTGTCTATCGATTTCAAGACTATGCTGATGCGGCATTTCGGGCGTTTGGTGATCGCGTAAAAGCCTGGATCACGCATAATGAACCATGGTGTGTCAGTGTTCTTGGCAATTTAACCGGTGAACATGCCCCGGGTTTCTACGACCCGCAAAAGGCTCTAATCGTGGCGCATCACGTTTTGCTTTCGCATGGTCTAGCTGTACAGACGTATCGGGGACAAAATCAAAATGGCCAAATTGGTATTACGTTGAATTTGACACCAGTGTACGCGCAAACTCCTGGTTCCGATGATGACAAAGCTGTCGTGATGAATGATGTATTTTCCAACCGTTGGTTTCTCGACCCAATTTTCAAGGCGCAGTATCCGAAGGAAATGATGCAAATTATTGGAGAGCTACCAAGTGCCATCACCACGGATGACCTTGCAACGATTGCACAACCGATTGACTTCCTTGGCGTAAATTATTACCAACCGCTTGTGGTGCGCTATGATGCTAGCGCGGCCCCGTTTTACACGGAGAATGTTACGCCGCAGGATCGGGTAACGAGTATGGGCTGGCCCGTTTCAGGCAAGGGGTTGCGAGATTTGTTGCTACGCTTACAGAAAGATTATGGGGCCTGTCCATTTTATGTGACGGAAAATGGTGCAGCTTATCCTGATCAATTGGATCATGCTCACGTTCATGATGAGGATCGCATCCATTACTTATCAGATCATGTGTTAGCACTAGCTGAGGCAATAGAACAAGGCGCCGATGTACGAGGGTACTATGTATGGTCTTTTATCGATAACTTTGAGTGGGCATGGGGTTACGACCGACGCTTTGGTATCGTTTATTGTGATTATGCCACGCTACAACGTTATCCTAAAGATAGCGCATGGTGGTATGCCAAGCATATTGTACGCCATCATAATATTCATGCGTGACGCGCTTGTTGGAACGTTTTTGATACAATCTGCTCTCGCTTTATCATCTCTTCATCCATCTATTCACAAAAAGGTGTCATTGCGCCCATTCCCTTATCCTTACCAGGCCATGCTTGCAATTGAGTCAGACGCCGATCACGTGAATCTGCGAAAATTCAATATCATTCATGAGTTCCTTAATACAACAATGCATACACCCTTAGGAAAAGGACTAGGGTTAGATATTTCCGATTCGTTTTTTTTATACAATGGATCGAATCTCCCTGATGTAATTGATTATAACGGTGCAAAATTACCGACGGAAATGACCTTTTTTCGTGGGACAATTCATAAGTTAGCCTATGGTTCTATCTTACTTCACTATATGCGTGTAGGATGGATTGACACATTTCATGCTATGGGAGATTTTTCGCGGATCAATACAAAACAGACGGTATTTTCTCGAAACTTGGCCGTTTATGCCTTGCGGTACCTTGAGGCGCATGGAATTCATCTGACGGTAATCACAGATCACGGCAATCAATCGAATGTGGATAACTTTGGTGCCTATTCCATCAATCGATTTGAACATTATCAGCAGGGAGACAGCCCTGAATCACCGTATTATATTACTGACTTGCTTCATCAAGCCGGTGTACGATTCGTATGGCCCGACTTATTTAGCCAAAAGTATGCCTACCCATCGATGATTTATCCCATTCATTTGCGAGATGGCAGGGAAATCTGGGGATTTTGGCGATTTACAGGCACTCTTCGCAAAGTCTTGAAACATCATTTGTGGCGCTATGACTGGACTGACCTGTGGAATCCCGCTGAGTTGTCGATGCAACTGTCGCCCGCACGACTTTCTCTGTTGGTGCACGATCACGCTTATACTATTATTGCCACGCATTTGGAAGGAAACGCGGATAAAATGCCGTTGTCAACAAGCGCTGTTGAAGCGTTGACACGCTTGTCGCATTTACAGTATCACGGTAAAATTCTTGTGGCTCGGACAAGCCGCTTACTTCAGTACAATCTTGTACATCAGTATCTTCGCTATAAGACGTATCAAAAATTGGGACAGACATGGATCAATATTCTTGCCGTGGCTGATCCCGTCGATGGTGCATTTGTTCCATCACTCAACCAATTGCACGGAATCACATTTTCTGTTCCCGATCCTTTACGAACTATCATTTTATTACGTGGCACGAAAATTCCTGCGACTGATGAAACAAGAAGTGTAGGTTCTATTGGCGTTCGATGGTTTTCGCCTGATACGACGAATTATGCCATATGGAGCCTAAAGAAGCGTCATACGCGATCCTCTGTGAAGAAAGGGAGCCCAACAATGCTCGCTGCGCTCATGGATGGATTTCTCGTAATCGGTCTCATTTTGACACTTTTGTATGCGAGAAGGAGGTCTAAACACCAGGATCGTTAAATAATCTCTTGATTTTTACATAGGTTTTAGTCCATGATACTAGTGGATAAGTAGTCTGGAGGCTCTGTATAGGATGAACTCACCAGATGGAGACAATCAGCCAGTAAGTAGTCCTGGTAAAAAGAAAAGAAATAAACGTCGACGTCGTCAGATTTTGTGGATGAGTTTGGCTAGTTCCTCCATCATAGTCGGTGGTGCTCTTGGTGCTGTGTATTATACGCTACAACCTACCAATCATTTCCATGATCCGCATGCGCTTCCCACGGTGAGTATTCCGGATGCACCAGGTATAACCACCCATGCGCTTCATGCAGGTGAATTCAACTTATTACTTCTTGGGGTTGACTCGAGAACGCCAGACACACCGGCACGCTCTGATTCTATTTTGCTGATTCATGCCAATATTGCTACACATGCGTTTAATGTGCTCAGCATTGCTCGTGATACAAGGGTAAATATAGCGCCTTATGGTCTGACAAAGATAACCCATGCAAATTACTTAGGGGATTTAAAGGGTGGACGCATTCAGGGCATCGAAGAGGCAAGTCAGGCGGTCAGTAATTTAACGGGATTATCTATCAATTATTATGCGGAGACAAACCATTTCGGATTGCAAAATCTCGTTGATGCTATAGGTGGCGTGACGGTGAATGTGCCGTTTGCTGTGCCGATCATTAACGCATGGTATCCATCCTTGAATGGTAAGACCATTCCTCAAGGCACACAGCATCTTGATGGGGAAATGGCAGCAGAATTAGTTCATCAAAGGGAATTGTTACCGAATGGCGATTTTAGTCGCCAACAATTGCAAGAAGACTTGCTACTAAGCATTGCGAAGAAGATGGAGAAGCCACAAAATTGGGGCATGATTCCTAGCTTTATTAATGCTTTGCCAAAGTTTCTAACAGCAAGTAATTTGAGTACGTCAGATATGATGAGTCTGGCCTTGGCCTTGCATGGCTTTAAACGTAGTGATGTTCATTATTATCAAGTGCCCGGATCTTCGCTGTATGCGATGGATCCCGTGGTTGGGCAGACGCTGTATTATTGGAACCCTAACATGACGCAATTGGATCCAATTATCGCAAAACATTTTGTGAACTAAGCATGATTTTCGAGGAATATTTAATAATCATGTAACAGGCGACTGCAGCTACGATGACAAAAGCAAAAATTCCGGTGTAAGGGATTTCTGGAAGGACACCAGTTGGTTGATCATTGATGGATATGAAACTAACGGATGGATCGGTCGAAAAGTAAAATGTATCTTTGCCATTCTTGCCGTTCGAAGTAGCATACCCCGTTGCGATCATGTATTCACCTGCTTTCACCGGTGGCGAGGCTAGCGATATTTTGGGCGTGTACTGACGTTACTGATGAATCTAGTTGGGACGTGGAGAAGCTATTGATAAATGATGTGAAATTTTGTAGTTTTTTCCATTGTCCTAGTGCTAATGCGAATGTCAACTCTGTCACAGGTGCACCAGATCTCGCATGAAACTCGGCATTCAGAATTTGTTGCATGGTTTGGTCTTGACGGATAGCACTATGAGCCGTTGTCTGATACGCGATCGGTGTAACAAATTCTGCACGAATATACGCAGATGTGCTATTGAAGTTCACTGCATAGGTATAAGCTACATCTTCAAATAGATCTTGTGCACCACCGATTTGTGACGCAGGCAAGAGTATGGCATATACTTCTGCTTGAATACCTGGACGAACGGTGTAGCTGGTTTTGGCCAAGATCGTATCCCCATGAAACAACAGGCAATTATTGACACCATAGCTAAGCAAGGTATTGAGATTGTAGGTCCACCATTCTTCCCCCATAACATAATTACCTTTAAGATTTGAGTAGGCGTACGCCGTACCATACGAACCTGGTCCCAACACCGCATCTTCATTGTAATTACCAAGCAAACTTCGTTGATATCCAGTCACTTGCGGCATTAATATCGATAGTTTATTGGTCGTCACAGTAATTGGATTGCCGTAAGATCCAGCTGTCCAAAAGTACAAGGGCCATAATGCGACGGTTAGGATGATTGCGCTTGCGCTGACAACAAAAGTATGAAATTTGTCTGGTATTTTTAGTTCATAGCTAATTGGTAATACTTTACCTTTCAATCCGATTAATTTACCAATAATTGATAGAATAATAATCGATAGAATAAAGAGAACGAAACCTAAAATGGGATGCAGTATGCCAAAACTGAAATTTGAGCCTGCATAGTGTGTTTCTGCCCTCCTGTAATGACCGAAAGTTGACGAAGTTGCCTGTCCAAAGTTTGCTCGATACAATGTCCATATCCTGAAGAAAGAAAAAACGTCTCTGTTTTCGTCATGCTGCACGAACAGCATCACCAGAGACGTCT
>DAHWJX010000106.1:0-2648 GCA_027343965.1 Caryophanales bacterium
AACGCTCATCCCCTTTCCCTTGCT
The DNA here is from genome assembly GCA_027343965.1 of Caryophanales bacterium. Classification (GTDB taxonomy): domain Bacteria; phylum Bacillota; class Bacilli; order Alicyclobacillales; family SLC66; genus JAKACU01. Next base: position 25 of record DAHWJX010000106.1, read on the forward strand.
TGATCCCGATCTTTTGCCTCAATCACGGCATTACGTAACAAGACAGCTGTTTCTTCTACTGCTGTCGGATTGCAAGGTGCCCAAGCACCCGACTCAGAGGATGCTAGAAACTTAATACGGTTGGCCTCGCGAAGAGGAGGATAAAATTCGATATGAAAATGGTAATGTTGTGATACATCAGGCCCATTGACAGGTGCTTGATGCATGGCCATCATATACGGAAATTCACGATCAAACAAAGTATCCATACCAGCCGTCACGCGTTTTAGTACATGGGCTAAATCAGAACGCTCTTCTTTCGTAAATTCAAGTAAAGTTTGCTTATGCGCCTTGCTCACAATAAAAACTCCATAAGGATAATCTGTAAAAAATGGTATAAAACATAAAAAGTGCGAAGACTCATAGATTACTCGTTGCGCCGCCATTTTTTCTTCCTGTTCGATATCACAGACCAAACAATGACCTGTCGTTGCATAATGCTTGAGACTTGAATCAAGTTCGACACGCAACTTTTGTGGTATATACGGATAAGCGTAAATCTGACCATGTGGATGTGGCATGGTCACTCCAACTTCTTTACCTCGATTTTCAAAAATAAAAATGTACTTGTGCTTCTCATCTTTTGCGAGTTCTGCAAAGCGTGTGGCCCAAAGGTCCACGACTAGACGAAGATGAGATTCCGATAGCGATGACATCGATGAAGTATGATCGGAAGAATACAAGATGACTTCACATTTACCGTAGGCTTTTTCCACAGGATACAATTCAGATCCTGACACATCAGGTTCCGGCGGGTTATTCGATAAAGCTGGAAAATCATTATTATAGGCAAGGACATCATAAGCTTGCGGCACTTTCCCTGATCCAGGGCAAAATGGACATTGATCTGCTGGTAAATGCGGACGGTTTTGTCTCTTTGACGCTACCATCGTCCAATCTTGCAACAACGGATTATACCGTAATTCTGTCAACGAACTCACCTCGTTTATCAAGATACAACAACCACATCTACCCCTGCTTCTCTCAATAAAGCTTGCTGCCTATCTCCACTCAAACCATCTGTAATGGCCACATCGATTTCTTCTACGTCAGCGATATGTGCAAGCGCGACAATATCCCATTTGGTATGATCGAACAACACCACGACACGACTCGTATGTTCCATCATAGCTCGGTCAATGGCCGCCTCAAGAAGATTAGGTGTACTAATTCCATGCACAGGATCCACTCCATGAACCCCTAAAAATAAAATGTCGGTGTGCAACCGGCGAATGGCGTGTTCCGCAAGCGGCCCTACAAGTGCATCTGACGGGGTGCGAAAATTACCTCCGGTAAGGATGATGTCACTCCACCCATTGCCACTTAAGTCAATAGCAATGTTCGTCGAGTTGGTCACAAATGTGAGGTGATCAAACCCCTGTATCAAACCTGCTAACGTCCAAGTCGTCGTACCTGCTGACAAGCCAATGGTCATGCCTGGCTCAATGAAACGTAATGAGGCTTTAGCTATGGCATGTTTTTCTGTCTGCTGCAAAACACGCTTGGTCATAAATGCTGGCTCGCTAGCGACAGTAGCCACCTTCCCACCGCCAGTGACTTGCTGCACCTGACCAGACTCTTGCAAAGCGCGCAAATCCCGGCGCACTGTCATTTCCGAAACGCCCAACATGCCTGCGAGGTCCGCGATGGGGATAAACCCATGCTTGGCAAGCAAAACCATCATTTGCTCACGTCGTTGCTCAGGATACACACCATCACTCCAGTAGCTTTTTCGATCATATTATATCACCTGTATGATATATCGTGTTATAAAATGTTACTAAAGTTATGCTAACTGGCGATCATTCGGTAAAAAGATCGCCAGGATAAAAGCGATCAAAGGTAAAACAGACAACACAGAAAAGACAACGCTCACGCCAAAAATATCAGAGATTCCTCCCATAAAAATCGAACCAACTCCACCTGCTCCTACACCAAACCCGATCGATAACCCCGATGCCATACCGATATTGCGAGGCAATAATTTTTGCATGTACACCACACTGACAGAGAAGGAAGACAGTACACTAAATCCAAATAAAAGTAGATCAATCACCGACCACACACCACTCAGGTGTGAAAATAATAAGGCAAAGGGTGTGGCAAGAAACATAGAAACGAGTAAGAGTCGTTTCATACCCAGCTTATCTGACCACAGTCCCCCCAGAAACGTCCCAAGGGCACCCGCGCCGACAAAGGCAAAATTGAGCGTTTCTGATGCTTCAAGCGACAAGTGATGCAAATAAAAGGGTAAAAAGATGACAACACCGATTTGACACCACGATCGCAATATAATGATCCCAACTAAAATGGCCACGCCGCTAAGATGGTTCTTACCTAACTCGGCAACACGTTTTTTTCCCTCACTAGCAGCTTCTTTCACTCTATGTGATAGCCACGGTAAAATTTGACCCGTTAGGACAAGCGTTGCAAAGGCGATTGGAATAAACCACAAAAGGCCATGAATGCCCGTACGGATGAGAAACAATGGAATCATAAGCGGTCCGAATGCCTGTCCTGCATTACCACCCACTTGAAAAATAGCCTGGGCAAACCCTTTTTGTGTCCCAGATGCCAAATGGGTA
>DAHWJX010000114.1:0-4589 GCA_027343965.1 Caryophanales bacterium
CATGAAGCAGCATCCCGGATGGAGCAACCGCGACGACCGAGAGCGCATTAAATGCACCATTAGCTAAAATATTGGTACCTTCTAAAGGATCTACGGCGATGTCAACGGCAGGCCCTTGTCCTAGCCCAAGCCGTTCACCAATATACAACATCGGCGCCTCGTCCATTTCCCCTTCACCGATAACGACCGTGCCATCCATAGCAATCGTATCAAACATTTCGCGCATCGCTGAGGTGGCGGCATCATCGGCCTCCATTTTGCATCCCAAGCCCATCCACTTTGCACTTCTAATCGCAGCCACTTCGGTCACTCGAACAATCTCTAAAGCTAGCTCTCTTTCCATGACACAGTCCCTCCCCCTTGTGATTCCATAATAAAAGACCCACGTCCAAAAGGCGAGGGTCTGCTTGACTTGTATGTGACATTAAGCCTTTTCACCATGTACCCAATCCGACTGAATCCGTTCCATCGACTTACCAGACGTCTCAGGCACGACGCGTTTCATAAAGATCGCCATGATGATGCAAAATACAGCGAAGATCCAGAATGTGAACGTGCCGCCAATGGCTTGCAACAAGATCGGGAAAAATTGCGCAACGAGATACGTTGCAAACCATAAAGCAAACGACGCAATGGACATGGCTCGACCACGAATGCTGTTCGGATAAATTTCCGCAAGAACGATCCAAACACCGCCACCCCATGACAACTCATAAGCAATGGTATGAAGGAATACGAGTCCCATGACTAGCCATGTGATCATTTGCGGTAGGGCAAACGCGATACCAAGAAGTGTAAGAAAACCAGCCATAAAAAATCCATTCCAAACTAATAAGCGTTTGCGGCCGACACGATCGACAATCAGCATAAGTACAATGACGAACACTACCTTAATAACACCGATCCATACCGTGTCATAAAACGAAGCATTGGTTCCGGCACCGGCTGCTTTAAAGATCATCGGCGCATAGTAACCCACGGCATTGGTTCCGGTAAACTGTTGAAAGATAGCTAATAGCACGCCAATTCCAAGAGCCTTACGAATACCTGGACTCATAATTTCTTTCCAAAAAGAGTCTGGCACTTCTTTAATTGACTCACGAATCGCATTCAAATCTTGTTTTGCCTGATCTGAACCATTGACACGACTAAGAATACCTAAAGCGTTATCATCTTTGCCACGGGTAACAAGAAAACGTGGACTTTCAGGAACAAAGAATAAGAGCAAAAAGAATATCAACCCAGGAATGACGCCCATGGCAAACATCCATCGCCAGCCTATCGTTTGATTCCAAACTGCTGTGTGCGAACTTACGATAGCAGCATTAACAAAGTAAACGATGAAAATACCTGTAACAATAGCTAATTGATTGGAGCCTATTAGACGTCCACGAATTCTTGCTGGTGCAATTTCAGCAATATACATGGGAGATAGAAGTGATGCTAATCCGATACCAATACCGCCAAGAAAACGGCCTATGACGAGCATAGCCACACCATTCGATGCCGCTGTGATCAAGCTACATACAATAAATGTAACCCCAGCGATCATCAGTGCTTTTTTGCGGCCCAAACTATCACCTAAAAACCCAGCTAGCAACACGCCAACCATGGCGCCAAGATCAATACTGCTTGAAACCAAACCGGTCATCGCAGCTGTTAAGTGAAATTCCGTCTGTAAAAATTCATTTGCCCCTGCAATAACACCTGTATCATAGCCGAATAACAGACCACCTAGTGAAGCAATGATGACTACCACAGTGACAAAACCAATACTAGCCTCGGTCCGGCCCAAATTCTGTCCAGCCGTGTTCACGTTAGTATTCACTTACAATCCTCCTTAAAAGTATGAGATAACGCTTACTTAGTAATATTTATATTTCTGTTATACCAGTTAATAGTTCACATGTAAAGGGTTTATTCATTCACATTTTATGTTATTTTATCAGCAAGAGAAATATCAGCTCATAAATTGCATAATCGACTTTAGTTTTGTTATATTATAGTTAACACAATCATGTTACTAATTGCTTGTTGCGAATGGTAGGGGATAAAAATGATTACGATGTCAGATGTAGCCAAAGAAGCAGGCGTATCCGTTATGACTGTGTCAAGAGTTGTTACCGGAACAGGGTATGTTAAAGAAGGCACACGTAAGAAAGTACTTCGCGCTATGAAAAATTTGAATTATAAATCAAAACGTGTGCCAACTGGATCACTTGAAACTGAAGCAACGACGCTTGCGCTTATTGTGCCCGATATCACAAATCCGTTTTATACTTTCGTTGCACGAGGAATGGAAGATGTAGCCCGCAAAAATGGGTATCGTGTTTTCATTGCTAACACGGACGAAAATTTGCGCAAAGAAACGGAATACATTGAGATGTGCGTATCACTAAACGCTGATGGTGTGTTAATCGCACCTGTCGGTGATATGTCAGCTGAGAATCTCAACTTACTTCAGCGGGCTAACATTCCTTTCGTATTGATCGATCGACTAGTATCTGGCGTCGATGCTGACATTGTTAAAGGCGATATCACCGCAGCTTCTTTTACGCTTGTGAAACATCTACTTGATCTGTCTCATCATCGCATTGCCATCGTGACGGGACCACTAGATAGCGATTCGAGCAGAGAACGTTTACAAGGATACAAAAGAGCACTTGAAGAAATGACGATCACTTTTGATGAAAGATTGGTTATTGAGTCCGTTATGACAAGAAACGTCGATACGCGCTTTATCGATGACCTATTGGAACTTGATCAACCGCCAACAGCCTTATTTGTAGCTAACTTATTTCAATACGCACATGTGTTTAACGCTTTAAAGGAAAGAAATCTGCTCATTCCAGATGATATGAGTGTCGTCTGTTTCGGTAACAGCGACACGCTAGCAGGAGCGGATTCCTTTGCCACCTGCGCCATTCAACCGACATATAATTTCGGATCACTTGGCACACAACTTCTAATCGAACGTATCGAAGGCAGTCCTGACCGTATTCGCAAAATTATCCTTGAGGCCGATATTTTATACCGCGGATCCACAGCTCCAATAGAAAACTAAACACCCACCCCGAAAGTTGTCATACTTTCGGGATGAGTGTTTTCAATCTGTCATCAACTATACTTTACTTTGGCAAAACAAGGATAGCGGGTAATTGATACGTCTCATCCATGCACGAGACAGTCGTTGTCGGAAACTCCGGCTCCTTCGTCATCACTTGAACCTTACCGTCCCCTACCAAGATCGTGTCCTCGGCTTTGACACCTTGAATGGTTGGATTCCAAGCAACAAGCATACACGTATTAAGAGGTATATCAAGGTTTGGTTCAGCTTTGATTTCCCTTGAAATATAACCTGCAATGCCACCTTGATGATGTAACTTCCACTCTTCGCTATATCCTTCTTGCGCATATCGAACAATCCCAGCTTGCAACACTTCGCCAAGCGAAGTGCCTGCTTTTGACGCATAAAGTAAAGCAGCTTCAACTCGTAAAACGGCTTCATACTTTTGCTTCAATTCGGTACCAACAGCACCAAAATGAACCATACGTGTTGCGGATACAACTTGGCCGTGACAGCGTCCACTAACCGACACTATAGCATAAGAGCCAACAGGTGTATTGGTCGGCAAAAAATGTCGATACAACAATGCACGGCGTTCTCCCGCAATTAAGTTTACGACAGGTTCTACATCACGCGATATGCAAGATTTGGCAAGGTAACCTGCAATCTCATTTTCCGTCATGCTAGGACGAAGTTGAACACACGTCTCATAGAGAGCCATAGCCACTTGTAGACCAAGCTCTTGTGCCTGTGCTATTTGCGTAGTACTTAGCTTTAAACGTAATTGCTGTATTTGACGTATGAGCGTAGTTTCATGTACAACCTTGCCGCGAGATTCCCATTGGCTAAGAATAGCGGATCGCATCACATCATCATACCAGGGATGCACATGAATTGTATCAGCCACCAGATGCTCTTCATCTTGCAGTCGCTGTGCTTCAATTGAATTAACTAAGACTTCTACAGCATCTCGCGTCACAAAGACAAGCGCACACGAATCCTTTGTCGCGACCGAAATGTGATAGCGACCCTCATACAGCCAATTCACTGTCGCTTCTTCCGAAAGGATCACACCATCAAGGCTGTTTCTTGTAAGTACTTGTCGAAGTAAGGAAAGACGATTTTGCATAAGGCTTGCCTCCCTGTTACTTCTTTACCCAAGCATGGGCAGGATCGTCATTAGGAATCATGACACGATCTTGTGGACCTGCCATCATCCAAAGATAGTACAATTGATATCCACCTGCAGCACAGACCGGATGATATCCTTTATCGATCAAAAACGTGTCACCATGTTGCACACGAAATGCCTGATCAACAGAACCATCCGTTGTATACTGAGCTTGCAAACCGAATCCATTCTCAGGATTGAGTTGATAAAAATAGACTTCTTCCATGTTTGCTTCAACTTCTCTAATGTAGTTGTCATGCTTATGCGGCGGGAAACTCGACCACATACCAGGGGCATTAAACGTCTCACCTACGATAATGCGATGCACACGACCTTCTGCATTTTTTACTA
>DAHWJX010000120.1:0-6892 GCA_027343965.1 Caryophanales bacterium
TACGCGGCTAACGGTAAAACGGGAACGAGCCACGCCAACTGAGTCATACGATCACCTTTCTGTACGTGTAAATTACCACTTCATGAGATTGACGTCTTTTACGTCAGCAGTGTTTTTTGCTCGAAAGAAGGCAAGCAATATGGCTAAGCCTACTGCAACTTCTGCCGCGCCGATCACGATCGTAAACAGGGAGAATACCTGACCTGCGATGTTCGGAGTTTGCAAGAAATGGGAGAACGCGACGAGATTGATATTAGCGGCATTCAGCATCAGTTCAAGAGATATCAATACAATGATGATATTTCGTTTTGTCAAAGCGCCGAATAGTCCGATACCAAACAAAATCGCAGCGAGCGTCAAAAACGGTTGTAACGCCATCCTTCACTCCTCCTCCTTTCGTGCAATAAGTACGGCGCCAACCAAGGCTGCTGTCAAAAGCAGTGACACGAGTTCAAAAGGAATCATGTACGTGTGATACAGCGCTTGTGCAATCAAGTTGACCGTAGGTTGTGTGAACGGCTCAATCGCATTTTGACTGACTGGCCATTGCACAGAACGAAGTACAATTACGACAATCGCAACAAAAACTACCGTGAGGATCAAAGTCAGCCATGTCCGCGCAGGGTGCGGTTGTGCCGTATCCGTCTCATCACCATTTTGTGTAAGCATCAGGGCAAACACCATCAAGATCGTGATGGCGCCAGCATAGATCATAATTTGCACGATACCGACAAAATCAGCACCAAGTAAAATAAAGATACCTGCTACGCCCAGAAACACACCGCCCAAAGCAACGGCCATGTGCATTAATTTATCCATCATAAGCACCGTGACGCCAGATAGCAAAATGACCAGCGCAAGAACGAAAAACGCAATATTGGCTCCTGTTACAGGAATGCCGAACAGTTCGGGCATCAGTCAGAGGCCCCCTTATCGGCATCAGCGTGCATCGAGGACGCAACAGCATCTGCAGCAAGTGCTGCTTGTTCTTTTGCCGCTTGCATTTGTTTGAAGCTACCGTGTTCTTTATGGTTTTCATATAACCACGCCATGTCCTTGTATATACCATCACGCGTGTAAGAAGCCAGTTCAAACTGATCTGTCATGCGAATGGCTTCTGTAGGACAGACTTCACAACACAGATCACAAAGAATGCAAATCTCAAAGTTGATGTCATACGTTTCGATGCGCATCTTCTTGTTCTCATCGCGATAACCCGTTAAAGAAATACAGTCCGTCGGACAGATACGTGCGCATTGATAACACACAATGCAAAGATCCGGAATGTATTCATGAACACCACGAAACCGTTCAGGCCACTTAGGTCGCTCTTCGGGGTATTGAAGGGTGATCTTTTTTTTCGGCAATTGACTGATGGTGACGCCAAGGCCTTTGAGAATCCCAAACATGCATCACACCCCCTAAATAAAATGACAACGGCATTTTACAGCAGATATAAGCCGCCGGTTAAAAGTAAATTAAATAACGCGACTGGAATCAGGACTTTCCAAGCAAACGACATTAATTGATCGCCGCGCATCCGAGGCATAGTCGCCCGCACCCAAAATAAGAAGAAGATCACTGCCGCTGTTTTAATCACGAACCATAACCAAGACGGCAAGAACGGTCCGCTCCAACCACCAAGAAAGAGGGTCGTCGCAAGCGCCGCTAAAGCGAACGCGTACACGTACTCGGTCAACATGAAAAAGGCGAAGCGAAAACCTGAATACTCGGTGTGATAGCCTGCGACAAGTTCTGACTCTGCTTCAGGCAAGTCAAACGGCGTTCGATTGAGTTCAGCAAGACCCGCAATGATAAAGACGACAAATCCGATAATTTGCGGAATGATGAACCACATCTTCGCTTGGTGAGCCACAATCACGTTCATGTTCAGCGAGCCTGATAAGAGCACAACGCCGACGATCGATAAGCCAAGCGGAATTTCGTAACTGATCATTTGTGCCGCAGAGCGCATACCGCCGATCAGCGAGTACTTGTTATTGGAGGCCCAGCCGCCAAGTACGACACCCAAAATGGTGATCGCTGAAATCGCAAGATAGTACAAGACACCGACATTAAGGCCAGCTGTAAAGACATGCGTCGATGAAAATGGTATGACAGCAAGCACCATAAATGACGGTACAAAAGCGATGACTGGCGCCAGCAGGAACATAATGCGATCCGCTTTATCGGGAATCACGTCTTCTTTGATCAGCAGCTTTAAAATATCAGCGAACGATTGAAACAAGCCTAAAGGACCGACACGGTTTGGTCCGATACGCAATTGCATCCAACCGATAAACTTGCGTTCAAAGTAAATCGCATACGTCACAACTGCTAAAGCAATGCCAAGGACGACGACAGCACCGATAACCATGCCTAGAAAAGAGATTCCCGTAAGTGGGGTGCTTTCCCAATGGAACATTAACCATCCACCTCCCCTAGCACGATATCTACAGCGCCTAGGATTGCGATCATATTCGCCATATTTTGGCCGATCAGCAGCTTTTTAAGAATTTGCAGATTGACAAACGAAGGGCGACGCAATTTCAATCGGTAAGGTTTGTCTTTACCATCTGACACGATGTACACCCCAAGTTCTCCGCGCGAGCCTTCGATACCACGATAATATTCACCAGCTGGAACCCGTATCATTTTCGGCACTTTTCCAAGGACAGGCCCTTCGGAAATCTTGTCTAACGCTTGCTCGACGATTTTTAACGATTCTTCGATTTCTTTCATGTGTATCCAGTAACGATCTAAGCAATCGCCGTGTTCAGCAACGATGACATTAAAATCGAATTGATCATAAATACCGTAGGGTACATTTTTGCGAAGATCCCAATTGATACCTGTCGAACGAAGATTGATGCCAGACATCGCAAAATTGATCGCATCTTCTTGTGTGATCACGCCAATGCCTTTCACCCGGTTAAGGAAAATTTCATTGCCCGAGATAAGATTATGATACATGCGCATCTTTTCACGCATGTGGAGAACAAAATCCCGCACTTTTTGCAACCACCCGTTTGGAGCGTCCCATTTGACACCGCCAACGCGCATGTAATTGTACGTGAGTCGGGCTCCGCAAATTTCATTAAACAATTCGACGATCGTCTCACGTTCCATAAACGCATACAAAAATGGGCTCATGGCGCCTAAGTCTAACAAATACGTACCTGTAAATACCAAATGGGATGCGACACGATTAAGTTCCATGACGATCACACGAAGATACTCTGCACGTGCAGGCACTTCAAGGTCCATCGCATACTCAATGGTGTGCACTAAAGCATAATTATTTAGCATCGAAGACAGGTAATCCAAACGGTCCGTATAAGGGATAATCTGTGTATATTGTAGATCTTCAGCCAGTTTTTCAGTTCCGCGATGCAAGTAACCGACCACGGGATCTGCGTCGACGATTTGTTCCCCGTCAAGGGTCACCACAAGACGAAAGACACCATGTGTGCTAGGGTGTTGTGGACCGACGTTCAGCACCATTTCTTCTGATCGAAGCTCAGCCATACTTATACATTACCTCCCCGTTCATCCAGATCCTCAAACGGCGAGTAGTCCTTGCGAAGTGGGTATCCCTTCCACCCTTCCCACATCATGATACGACGCAAATCAGGGTGGCCTTCAAAATGCACGCCCAAAAGGTCATACACTTCTCGTTCTTCCCAATTAACGCCTTGAAACAAACCAGTCAGTGAGGGGACTACTGCAAGGTCGCGCTCGGTGCGAGTTTTCACATAAAGCGCCGTGTTGTGTTGCCTTGACACCAAATGAATGGCAATCTCAATATAGTTCGGATAATCCGTTCCAGAAAACATGCGCAAATAATCATAAGATTGCAGAGCATCATCGCGCAAGAATTGCACGGCTTGCACCCAGTATGCCTTATCGATTATAAGGATAGGAACAGCTTTGCTTGCGCTTACCTCAACGACGATAGGCACGCCAAGTTTTTGATTTAAGGCTGTCTTAATCGTCTCGCCATTCGCTAGTGCTGCAACCACGCGAGGATCCGGTGGCAAAGCCGCTTTGGCGGGTTTTGCTGCAGGCTTGGCTGCGGCGGAAGCTGTAGGTGTTGCCTTGACAGTATCGGATGTGTTGTTATCCTCGGTGCTCACCCTGTCACCCGCTTTCCAGCGGCCTCAAGGCGAATTTTTTCCTGAAGCTTATTTAACCCATAAATAAGGGCTGGTGGAGATGGCGGGCACCCAGGAATGTAGACATCCACGGGCACGATTTGGTCAACGCCTTTAACGACAGAGTACGAGCGCACATAAGGACCACCCGCTGTCGCACAGGAACCCATCGCAACTACCCATTTAGGTTCGGCCATCTGCTCATACAAACGGCGTAAAAGCGGCGCCATTTTTTTCGTGACCGTTCCTGCGACGATCATGACGTCTGACTGCCTAGGTGATGCGCGAAAAATGATGCCAAAACGGTCAAGATCATAATGTGATGCACCTGCCCCCATCATCTCGATAGCGCAACATGCAAGGCCGAATGTTAAAGGCCACAAGCTGTTACTGCGCGCCCACGCTTTCACCTGTTCCAAGGTGTTGACAATCACACCGGCGCGATGAAGCTCCGCGGATTCAGCAGGGGTAAACCCCTCATACTCAATCGTCGGCAATTGCAACGCAGGTTTCATTTCCATTCAAGCACCTTCTTTCTCCAAGCGTAGACCAGTCCAATGGCAAGTAGGACTAAGAAAATCAGCATTTCTATAAAACCATAAAGTCCCAGGTTGTGATATTCCACGGCCCAAGGGTACAAAAATACGATTTCCACATCAAAAGCAAGAAACATGAGGGCAAACAGATAATATCGCACATTATAACGAACTCGGGCATCGCCGACAGGATCAAGTCCACTTTCATACGTCTTCAACTTTTCCTTTGTCGGGTGTTTTGGACGTAAGATAGGCCCAATCATGGCTAGAGTCGCCATCGGCAACGCGAGTCCTAGTACGATAAACAGCAAAATAAAGATAAAGTCCTGTGAGTACACTGCATCACCCCCCAAAACTTCGCTCTGACAACCATACTATGTACCATGGTTTTTCAGTATGCGAAACAGGATTTCTCTTGGCGAAACACGGACATTATAGCAAACATGCTTCAGGAGTTAAAGATTTACCTTTAACGAATCCATGTTTGCTGGTTGCTCCACCCTTGTAATATACCCGATTTTAGGATGCGTCAACAGAAAAAGCGGGCCTAGGTTACCTGAGCAACCTGACCCGCTTTTATCTATGACGCCTACGAAGACTGCGATTTGTCTTTAGCTTTCTTTAACCATTCGCCGGCCTTTTCCGAATGCTCCGCCGCCTGAAGTCGATAGAGTGCTCGATGCAAGGCCGTTTCAGCACGCGCCGCATCGACATCTGTGCCTTTTTCAGCAAGACGTCTCTCCGCACGCTGTTTTGCTTCCTCAGCTCGCTTGACGTCGATGGACCAGCCTACTTCAGCGGTGTCGACGAGAAGCACAATACGGTCCGGACGAACATGAAGGAAACCATCGGTGACAGCGATATAATCTTCGCCTTCCTCCACTTTCACTTTCACGACTCCCGGGGTAACGGTAGCAGCTAATGGAAAGTGGCGTGGCAAAATGCCAAGCTCACCACCTCCGGTTCGCACCGATACCATATTGACGGTGGTACTTAGAACCACGCGCTCTGGCGTGATGATTTCAAGCGTTACCGAACTCAACGTCACACCTCCTTGTTGCGCGCCTAGGACATCAGACTTTTATGCCGTCTTTTTCGGCTTTTTCAAGAACATCTTCAATCGCGCCACAATATGTGAAGTACGTTTCCGGAATTTCATCATGTTTGCCATCAAGAATTTCCTTGAAGCTGCGTACTGTATCTTTTACCTGCACATAACGGCCCTTAATTCCTGTAAATTGCTCGCCAACGAAAAATGGTTGGGACAAGAAATTTTGAATTTTCCGGGCGCGCGCCACAGTCACTTTATCATCTTCGCTAAGTTCATCCATACCAAGAATTGCAATAATGTCTTGCAATTCTTTATAGCGTTGAAGCACAGCTTGGATGCCACGGGCCACATCGTAATGCTCTTTACCCACGATGTCTGGCGAAAGTGCACGCGATGTTGAGGCGAGCGGATCCACAGCAGGATACAAGCCCATCGAAGCGATACGCCGGTCCAGGTTTGTCGTGGAGTCAAGGTGCGTAAATGCATTGGCGGGCGCTGGATCGGTATAGTCGTCAGCAGGCACATAAATTGCCTGAATCGAGGTAATCGAACCGCGGATCGTCGAAGCAATTCGCTCTTGAAGTTGACCCATTTCGGTGGCTAATGTCGGTTGATAACCAACAGCTGAAGGCATACGTCCTAACAGTGCAGACACCTCAGAGCCAGCTTGCGTAAACCGAAAGATATTATCGATAAAGAGAAGCACATCACGTTGCTCAACATCGCGAAAATATTCGGCGATCGTAAGTCCACTTAGAGCCACGCGCAAACGCGCACCAGGTGGCTCATTCATTTGTCCGAATACCATGCTCGTTTTTTCGATAACGCCGGAATCACGCATTTCATGATACAAGTCATTACCTTCACGAGTACGCTCACCAACACCAGCAAACACCGAATAGCCGCCGTGTTCTTTTGCGATATTGTGAATAAGCTCTTGAATCAAAACTGTTTTACCAACACCTGCGCCACCAAAAAGGCCTACTTTACCGCCTTTAAGGTATGGTGCAAGCAAATCGACAACTTTAATTCCTGTCTCAAAGACTTCCGCTTTCGTACTGATGTCAGAGAATGCTGGCGCATCGCGGTGAATGGACCATGACTCCTCCGTGCCTACGGGGCCAACATTGTCGATCGGTTCACCCAAAACG
>DAHWJX010000139.1:0-33369 GCA_027343965.1 Caryophanales bacterium
GCCCGCTCCAATAAACGTGGCTAAAGTCGCTGTACCGATCGTCCATACCGCCGCCGTACGAACACCTGCCATGATGACGTGACGCGCAACAGGCAACTCCACCATGAACAAAATCTGGCGTTTGGTCATGCCCATGCCATGACCCGCTTCGAGTAAAGCGGGGTCTACGCCTGTGATACCTGTGTAAGTATTGCGCAAAATTGGCAATAAGGCGTACAGCGTCAAAGCGATCAAGGCCGGTACAATGCCAATGCCAAAGAGCGGGATCAAAAACCCAAGCAAAGCTAAGCTTGGAATCGTTTGAACAACCGACACCATGCCAATCACCGGACCCGCCGCGCGCTTATGACGCGCTAAGATAATGCCTAACGGCATCGCGATTAAAGCGCTGCAAACGAGCGCGATCATCACCATGATGATATGCTGGCCGATCGCCTGAACGAGTGCATTCTCATTTTGCGATAGAGTCTGCCACAGCAAGTTCATCGACAACATCCTCCTTTTGATACGGTGATGACATCACGTTGATTACGCTTGCGCGCGTCACCACGCCAAGTAAGCGACCCGTGGCATCAAGGACGGGAACAAAACCGTGCTGACTTTGCTGTAAATTTTGAAACACTTCGATAATGTCGCTCTCGGGATGAACGACAGGAACATCCTTGTGAAAGACATCAGCAACTTGTCTGCGTTCATCACCAAAATGACGATAGATCTCTTGCGGACTCAAAACACCCAAGTAGCCATTTTGACTATCTATTACAAGCAAGGCATTGACGCGATGTCGCTGCATCCGCTCAATCGCTTGGGCAAGCCCTGTCGACGCTTTTACCGTAACCGCTTGGGTCATGAGATCGCGCGCATTTGTTAAGGTAGCGACTTTCGCAAACCTTTTCTCACCAACAAAATCGCGTACAAAAGCATCACTAGGATGACGTAAAAGCATTTCCGGCGATGCGGCTTGCACGACATGTCCGTCTTTCATCAAGACAATTTCGTCAGCAATCTTTAGCGCCTCATCCATATCATGCGTGACAAAAATAATTGTCTTGTTCACAGATGCCTGTAATTTGACCAGTTCGTCTTGAAGTTGCTCACGACTGATCGGATCGAGCGCACTAAAAGGTTCATCCATCAAGATGATAGATGGATCTGCGGCGAGGGCTCTGGCCACACCGATACGCTGTTGCTGACCACCGCTTAACTCTTTAGGATAGCGACCTCGATAGCGCACTGGATCGAGTCCGATCAAATCAAGAAGTTCATCTGTGCGATGCCGCATACTTTTGATCTTTTGTCCATTAAGACGTGGGACGAGCGCGATATTTTCCTCGATCGTCATGTGCGGAAATAACCCGATCTGTTGAATGACGTACCCAATCTTTCGGCGCAGTTCAACGGCATTGACCGAGCGAATGTTCTGTCCGTCGACCTCTATCAACCCTTCATCAGGTTCAATCAATCGATTGATCATCTTAAGCGATGTGGTTTTACCGCAACCTGACGGACCAATGAACGTCACAATCTGCCCTTGGCGAATCGATACATCAAGGTTGCGTACTGCAAAAGATGCGCCATAGCGTTTCGTAACACCTTGAAACTGCACAGCTATAGAAGCCATGTCGTTGTACCCCCTTTAAAACCTTTCCCTGCGGGCCTCGGGGTACGAAAAGAATGAGAATGATGTTGCCAAAAAATAATGTGATCATCGTGATCGATCAATCGACTACCTAGCCTCAGTCGGCCATAACCATACCTTGGGAAAATGCGTGTGAAAAACGAATCAAATCGGCAATCATCCAGTATTCGCCTACGAGGTTAGCTGACGGGTTCGGCTTTTAAGCCTATCTTAACTTTGCGGGCGCAAAGCAAGAATTCACCCCACAATATGGTTCCCCCGCTTTCATGCCTTTGCATGAAACTCGGCCCGTCCCACGACTGCCGTGTGGAAATACGGGAAAGGCTACTAAAAACTGTATAACTTTTGTACGCCAAAGTCAATGGATGTAATTGGAATGTGGGTATGGAGGCGTGAACAGTGGCATCATTCACGCCCCCAGTTCCTCAATCTATCAATCCTACAAACTCAAGCTCATGACATGGTGCAAGATATCATCCCATGCATCATAGCGCCGAATAATGTCTTCTTCGATCAATTCTGCACCACGTTGTACTTCAATAATTTGCATCTGTTCAATTGCTTTAATCGCATGCCATTGATCCGGAAAAATGCGCACCACATCGCCTGGTGCAAGCGTCGTCACACGCGTATCGATCACAAATTCACCTGTTCCTGCTATCACTGTCCAGACTTCGGTTCGCAGCATATGCTTTTGGTAACTGATATGCTTGTCAGGCAAGATGGTGATCGCTTTGGTCAACACTTCCGTGCCATCGTCGAGTGTCGTATAATCGAGCACGCGATAGCTACCCCAAAAACGCTCTTCATACATCGGTCTTGCAGCTAATTCAACGACTGCATCTTTAATCGAGGCACTTTGCTCAAGATCAGATACCAAAATTCCGTCTGGTGTTGCGACCACGACGGCATCCTTTAATCCCATCGCAATTACAGGGATACCCAATTCATTAACTATATGCGTCCCTTCGCAGTGCACAGCATGTCCCATACCGACAAAGTCTTGCCCCACTTCATGCATCAACGCAGACCATGTGCCAAGATCCTGCCACCTTCCCTCATAGGGAACAGCGACTAAACGTAAAGCTTGTTCCAACACTTCATAATCAAAACTGCGTTTTGGTAATTCATGGAATTCTTCCATCAAGGTAGCAAATGTTGTGGGATAATGATGTTGCTCTAAAAAGGAGCGCAGATAGCCCAGGCGAAAGCAAAATACCCCACAATTCCACAGCGCCCCTTGCTCTATTAACGTACGGGCTCGTGCCACATCCGGCTTTTCGATAAACGATGCCACCGTCTGGTAGCGTGCACTTGCACCATTTTCACTGGGGTATAACCCTATGTAGCCAAACTTGCTGGTCGCTTCCGTTGGACGCACCCCGAGCAATGCTACGTCAGCCGACGATTCATCTAAAGTGGCAGTCAAAGAGGCAATCTGCGTAAAATAGTCATCATCCACATAGTGATCTACAGGCAATATAGCGACAGTTTCATCCTCGTCACAGTTTATCTCGTCAAGCAAGTACGTGACACCCAAGGCAATCGCGGGAAATGTATCCCTGCGATCCGGTTCGATAATCACAGGAACTTGGCCTAACTGCGCCATGATCATCTCAAATTGCGCTTTTGACGCGCACAAATACGCGCTGTCTGCCAACCCTACTCGATCGATTTGCTGCCACACGCGTTGCAACATAGACACCGAACGACCTTGGTCATCCGTTAAGACCTTCAGGAATTGTTTGGAACGACTATCATTGGACATCGGCCACAACCGCTTACCCGATCCACCAGACAACAAAATTAATTTCATCGACAAATCCCCCGCATTTCCAACCCCAGATGACAATTGTCACTAACTATCTCTAGCATACTAGCATTGATCGCATCTGTCGATCCTCAAGAAACGCTTCCATCCTCAACATGCGCTAATTTGACTTTTACAGGAGTTATCCAAGCGAAGCCAGGTGATGCTCTTCTCGTGATGTATACTACTGCTATGCGGTTACGGTATGTTCCAAGGAAAGGAAGGAAACTGCATTGACACATCCTTATACAAACTACCTGCTTCTCATCGGATCGTATGCCAAAGAGACGGATCAAAGCATCCACAGCGTGCGCTACACACCACCATCGGCAGGCGATTCGCAAAACCTTGATCCGACATTAACAGTAGTAGACGGCACCAGCAACATCATAAATCCATCGTATCTGACCCTTCACCCCATCTTGAAGTTAGTCTATGTCGCAAGTGAACAACTGGACGGGTGCGGAAGCTTAGCTGTCTATGACCTTGATGCCTCCAATGGTACGATGACATTTCGCCAATCATGCAAAGTCACCGACGCCTCACCGTGTTATGTCAATGTCGATGCATCAGGACGCTGTCTCCTATCGGCCAATTATTTAGGCGGATCCATAACACTTTGCGCGCTAAGCGATGATGGAACCATCACTTATACGGCGCAAGAACTCTTTTCTACGGGACATGGACCACGCCTGGATCGGCAAGAAACCGCCCATCCTCACGCCATCGCTTTTGATGCAAAAGAGCAACGCATACTCGTCACAGATCTTGGCTTAGATGAAATCATCACGTATGACCTTGATTCAACAAAACCTGCGCTAAGAAAAATCAACACGTATAAAGCTACGCCAGGTTCGGGTCCGCGGCTCTTTTTATTTCATCCGAAACATAACGAGGTTGGCTACGCAATCTGTGAGCTCAACAACACGATCGTAGCTTTTCACTATGATTTGGTAGATGGATCTTTACAACCAAAGCAGATAGTATCGACACTTCCCGACAATGGCAAAACTGCGCCAGCTGCAACGGATTCAACCGCTGCGCATATGGCGTTCTCCCCTGATGGGCTCTTCCTTTATGCATCCAATCGTGGCCATGACAGCCTCGTTGTCTTTGCCATCCATCACGAGGATGGTTCCTTGCAGGCGATTCAGTGGATCGCGACGGAGGGGCGAACGCCACGACACTTTGCCATCACTCCGGACGGTTTGTCCCTTCTTGTCGCTAACCAAGATTCTGATTCAATCGTCGTGTTCGCAATTGAGCAGACGACTGGGCTTCTTCGTTCGACAGACACGCATCTCTCGATCGCAAGTCCAAGTTGTATCATAGTGGTATAAAAAAATCGTGATTCCTCAGTCTATTCACCTCGCAAAATACCCACACAAGGTAAAAAAACAAAAACGTCCGTCATCATGATATAGACGGACGTTTCAGCTACTGCTATACGAATGTAGACGAGATTTATTTGCTACTCGTCACAATGGTCTGCAAAGTTTGATCGATTGAAGTTTGAACCGCCTGCGGTCCACCCATAACCCATACGTTGTGCAACGAGGTGAGCCCCTTCAAATATGTATTGGTCGAAGCAGGCAATGCATTTTGATTGGTAAACAAGATCGGCAAGTTGTTATTTGCAGCAAACGCAGAAGCGGACAGCGCATCGACGAAGCTTCCTGACGGATTGCCATTCGTTGAGATGACTGCACCTGTTGCGTTCGGGAAGTAATGCTCACTGATGACTGCTGCGGTGCCATTGAGCGTATTACCACCTAAACGCAAAACATTCGTTGCGCCAAGTTGTTGATCAAGTTGTGATTCAAGCGTTGGCGACACTACATACCCGCCACCAAAGATGACCGCATTTTTCACGCCAGATGACTTTAAGAATGCTAGTTGATCAGCACTGAGTGCTGTTTGTCCTGTCTTCACCAACATCAAGGGGGCACCCTGTTGATAAGCAACTGGACTACCAGACACCGCATCGACCATTGTTTGCCCGTTGGCAATATATACCGTAGATGCCGCAGTCAGTTTGTTTTGATACATATACTGATCAATCAGTGCCGACGTATCATACAGAGTCTGTCCTTCAAAGTCCCGTACCACTTTTAGGCCTGCCTGCTGCAAGGCAGAGACCACATGGTTACCAAGCGCATGCGGTCCGCCAAGGACATAAACGGTTTTCGCACCCAACGCCTGAATCGTCGATAACACGGCAGGATCGAGCGAAGCTTGTCCATTAAGTAAAAATGGAGCATGAAGAGCACCTGCCAAACCTGCCGCGGATAGAGCATCTGGACTCGGTAATTTGTTGCCTTCAAAAGCTAAAACGACCGATGATGCACCATCTGGATAAGCAGCTTTTGCGGCCTGAATAGATGTATCAAGCGCACGTCTACCTTCAAGGCGATTCACAGGTTGAACTTCCTTGGCATCCACAACGGCATAGGTGGTGAAGTGATTCGTACTCACAGTCACGGTATTTTGATTGACCGTATAATTTGAGACAGGCTGCCATGTCTGCGTCAAAGGATTCCAAAAGACAACAGCAATCGGCGCGCTTGGAGCCGTTGATAGGGTAAACGTAATCGTAATCGGTTTGGCAAAGTAATGAACTGCTGTGCCCGTAGAACTTGAGGATCCCGAGCCTAACGCTGACACAACGATAGCTTGAAGCACATTAGTCAGTGATTGAACAGTCGAAGGCAAGCTTGTCAAAGACTGCAGATTGAGTTTTAACCCTGCCGCAACGTCATCTGATGGCAAATTCACTTGAATTTGCGTGCCATTTGTCCCAAGAACGGCAGTTGTTAAAGGCTGACCAGACGTACCGGTCACATTGGCTGTTGTGGATGTTGGCCCTGAGACGGCACCACCGCCACCACCTACGGATCCGCCTGAGGATGCCGCGGCAACAGGAAATGAAATAGGGAACGTGTATCCACGTAAAGTTACATTAATGGTCGCTGTCCCCGCGCTGAGAAATGTTAAAGATATTCCACCAGTTGTTTGGGATACTGTCACATTCGAACCAGCCGTCACAGTAAACAAATTGCTAGGCAAGGCTGGCAGACTATCGATGGTCGTACCCAAGTTTTGCGGTTTAAACGTTAGAGAAACCGTAGAACCCGCTACAGCCGAGCCTGATAATTGCGGGGACACGGTAGTAGCAAGCAGATCGTTGTAAACCTGTTGAGCCCCTACCCCATAGCCATTTGCTGCCGTAAATGTGTTGGTGAAGTTTGCCCGAATCGCAGGAATATCGGCAATCGATAAACCATAGTCCCCAAGTTGGCCTTTAAGGTCAGGGACTTGTCCTGCCGCATCCTGCAGAGCAGTGTCGACTACCGCATTGAGCGATAATGACGTAGCACCAGAGTTTAAATTACCGTTCGTTAATAATTGATTTAGTACAGATGTACGAAAATTCTCATAGAAATTATACAAGTCGGTACCTGTAATTTGTGAGCTAGAAGAGCCCGAATCGAAAGCTTGTTTGACCGTGGTCTCCAAAGCTTGTACAGTAGCCGTTTGTGTGCTTACTTGTTGAGTTACCTGTCCTACCAAAACATTAAACAATGCTTTTGCAAAGGTAATACCCGCTTGTTGTTGTTGTTGCAGACTCGTTTCAGCCGCGCCCGTCAGTGGTACATAGCTTGTCCCATATAATACTTGGCCCCACGTTGCGGCATTAGCTTTATTAACATCCGTCACGAAAGTTGAAACAGCAGACAAGCTATTATTGGTCGTAAGTGATGCGTTGATACCATTATAGATGTCAACAAGATTCGTGAATTCGGCGAGATTCGTTGCTGACTGTGATGTCGTTGCCGCGTATGTCATCGGCACTGCGCTCATGGTAAGTCCACCCAAAGCTGTCACAAGGGCTATCCCCGCTCCCATCCGTGACACAAATTTGCGTTTAAGAGAATTTGTTTTCATACCTAACCTCCACCCATTAAAAACTTGATAGAATTACCATACCGTAAACTCCGTATTTTTTCCACTATTAATTGTAATAGAATTCTACAAAATAAATTTAAGCATCCAATCATGTCCATTCCATGCACTTTTCACGGAAATTCTTGACAGTAGCTGCATGACGCTCGCAATGGAAATATAGATTTCTTTGGTCCCGATATCCGGATTGAGCGCAACCACGCCTACAGCCGTAGAAACAGCTTGGCCATTAAGAGCCATTGTCACCAACCCTTTGCTCTGATGAAGGTTGTTTAACTGAACAGGCCTATTCGCAGGAATCGATAGATCCCAAACGTGTCCATTCCACACGCTTGGTATACTTTGTTCATGAAGCAAATGTATTACATCGCGCATAGGGACGAACGTTGTGCCATGGCGAACAATCGCCGGAACGATTCCAAAAAGATGGCCGTTGGCATAGATCGCTCGCTTTCCAACACCTTTTCGTGATACTTTGGGAAACGAAGCAGCGAGCACAACAGTAGGTGGGGCCATGGTCACGATCGACGTGGAACTTCGCACGGGAAGAAAAGCAATACCCTTGCTGGCTTTCACGTTGACAAGAGGAACCATTTTTCGATCCATCACCTGATAAAACAAAGTGTCGTTAGTCACGCTAGCATCTCTGATCACAATCATCGCAGGCTTCGTCAAATAAGCGCCCATCTGAATCGACAATGCGGTGATTTGACTAGCTCCATTGGGTAACGTAATAGATTTTGGCGCATGATAATTCGCTACTTGTAACGACGTTGCCATAGGCACACTTGCTTTTGCCACGATAATACGTACGAACCCGCCTTTTGAACCTAACGGTACTGACCAACTTCCACCAGCTTTCGTGAGGACCGCTGTAAGAATTGCTGCATTCGTGCTAGGACTTGGATTTGGCGCACCCGTGCTACTAGCTTCTCCAGTCGTAGAACTCGACGAAGATGGTCCACCGCTTGAACCTTGCGCTGTTGACCCTGACCCTGTGGATGTTGAGCTTCCAGCCGAAGTAGGACTACCCGTTGCGGAAGTCGTACCTGTCGAAGTTGCCGACGAAGAGGTACTAGACGTACCCCCCGACGTTGCACTACCTGTCGAACCAGAAGCATTCGCCCCTGTAGCACCACCGGAACCCCCTGTCGCCGTACCTGTCGTTGTGGATTCTTCTGGAAACACAGCCTGTACATCCGGACTTGCTGTATTAACGTACGCGCGAAAAGCTACATGAAGTGTAGTTTGCATTGCCGTCGTCGTTGCCGGTTGTTCGGCAAGGGAGAACATCTCCGTTGCCGCATTGTCCACAATGGTTTGAAGAAATGAAAGAGCGTCAGCAAAGGACACCGAAGAATTCACGGATTGCATGCCCGCAACAAGAGCGTTAATCGTTGAAACAGCCTCAGTTTGCGTGGTGTCTTGAAGCATAAGTAATTGCTTCAACGAAGGTTCAATAGTAGAAACAACCAATTGTTGCTCAGATGTAAGCGTGTCCGTACCAAAAAGCACCTGATTCCAATCAAAGGTCGGTTCTGACAATACAGTCAAAATGGGCGTAGCTACTTGCTGTGCCAAGCCACCATCATGCGCTTTGCTGGATAAAGAAGCGATCTGTGACGCTAACGAAGTGATCGAACTTGATGAAACGGTAATTTGTGCAGCAAAGGTCAAATCGGGCGTAACACTAGTTGCAGAAATTGCAGTTAGCAGCGCAAGAGTCACGATGTTAACCTGTTTACTTACACGTCGAAAAAACACAGCTATAATCTCCTCCACAAATTTCATTTGAGCATAACGGTTAACGTAACAAGCGCATACGTAGGCTCGCGAGCATCGCGTTGATAACTAAAACTCGCCGCATACGGTAGGTGCAGATTGGATAGTTTCCTTACTTCAGTAAAAGGGAATCGAAAGAGGTACTTTGGATGACTCTTTGGCGCAATCGCTGCCAAATCCATTTGTAATTTGGCCAAACTCGTAAATGTATCCTGAGGTTCTTGCGCAAACAATCCCGTCTGAACAATAAGTGCATGGTCACTCGCTTTATGTGACGCCTGAAGAAGTGCAAGATAATTCGTATCGGCTATCGGTAGACCCGCATGATTCCAAAAATGATTTCGTACCATCTGCGCATTAGTAAGATTAAAGTAATCGTACAATACACGTCCCTTCACAAAGGGAATCGGATCGTCCCAAGTCGTGTCCATTTGATACCAATGTCCTTGCACCTTCACCCCATTCCAAGCGTGTGCCGCTCGTCCAAGCGAACCGACCGCTGTCCCACTTAGGATAATATCCTTGAAACCAGCGGCGCGAAGAAGGCGATCAGTAAGCATCGCAACACCCTGACATGTAGCTGTATGATCATACAAGGCGTCGTACGCCGTAGAGTGAGTTAAAGATTGATCATAGGATACATTCGCACGAAAAACCCCCCGATCCTCCTCTAACTTAGCCATGAAACTTCGCCATCGCTTGCGCTACTTCTTGTTGATATTCGCTGCGCAACGTGTCAACCGGCATCGTAGTGTAGCCATTGGCCAAAAGTTTAGCTCGCAAGGCAAACAAGATGCTATTGACCTGATCTTGTGCGCTGTTTTCCAGCGAAGCAAATTGCGGATAATACTCATGTTCAATCGCTGACTTTGACCCTTTACCCGCATGATATTGTGCTCGCGCTTGATCATAAAGAGCTGTCATCGATCCGATGTATTGCGACTTTAAGGAAGCAAGTTGGGCCATGTATGGACCGACGATTTGCGACTCCGTCGGTTTGACAGCCTTCGCGCTGCCACCGTGGATCGTGCCGCCACGAACGACTTGTCCGACGTGGCCTACAGTTACACCAGTTGTTCCCTTGCTGGCGCCAGCCATCGGGGATGGCTTACCGTGGCCTTTCGCACCACCCCTGCCCCCCTTACCGGTATTGCTGTGTGCGGCACTGCCACTGCCCACAACCGAAACTGTAGCTTGGGTTTTACCAACACCCGTTCCCAAGTGGTTACCACCACCACTCGGTTGCGTGTCAGGCGCATCAGGCTTACTAGACTTGGTATGCGTATCAAGCGAACCTAGCTGCCCTTCGGCCACGTGCTGCCTATGCGAAGAGTTCGTCCACGGATGAAGAACCACCAGCACAACAGCCACGCAACCTGCTACGATGGCTACAGTAATGCCCCCAATGGTTGTCGCACTCCACGTTACCCGGTAAGTCATTTCACTTCACCCCCACGATCACACGGTGCTTATCCTAACGGTCCTTTTCTTATTCGTAACGCAAAGCATCCACCGGCTGCACACGCACAGCTTTGATAGCCGGCGATAAGCCAAAGATAAGTCCAATCACAACCGAGAAAAGAAAACTTACCTCCACCACATACAAGGGCATTTGCGTCGTCATCGCAGCATAGTAGTGTCCCAAAAGCTTGAGCATAAAGTCGCTCAGTAAAAGTCCTACCCCAGAACCAAGCAGACAGATAATCAGCGTTTCCGCAAGAAATTGCAGCAAAATCTGATACGACTTTGCCCCTACCGCCTTACGCAACCCAATCTCTCGCGTACGTTCGTTGACCACCAAAAGCATGACATTCATGATGCCAATGCCGCTCACCAAAAAGGACACACCCACCACGCCCACTGTCACAGCCGTAATGAGTTTCATTAAAATATCCACCAGGTGCAACGCTTCATTTGCCTGAACGAGCATATAATCTTTCGTGCCATGATCATGCGACATGACACCATCAATCTGGCCGGCCACCTGGCTCATCGATGCTGTGGGACTCACGGAAAAAAAGATCATCGACGCATATTTCACCGAGGTCGTATGAAGCAACATCGAATACTCGGTGTACGCCCGTTGATCAAAGTTAAAGCCGATCAATTCCTTTGGTGCAAGCACCCCGACCACTTGAAATGGCACGCCCTTAATCACGACCGTCTTACCGACTGCATTCGCCTTGCCAAATAGCGCTTGTTTCGTTTGCGCCCCAAGGACGATTGAGGGTGCCTGCGTATTCATATCCGCGCGATCGAGCCATCTTCCTTCAGCAAGTTGCAAGCGAAACACTTTATCAAAGCCAACCGTTGTCCCAGTGTACAAAATTTCCGTGGAAGCATTGCCATAGTGCGCGCTTGAAATAACTTCCGTCTGAGGTACCGCCGCAACGACACCAGGCACGTCCTTTTTGACGTTTGTTGCATCTTGCGCCGTGAGCGTGCTTGTCATTGTCGTCACCGACATCAGCGTACTCAAATCAAACTGACCTACTTTTCGATTCAAAATACGTCCAGGCATGGCCACGATTTGCCGCATGCCAAGACCTGACACTTGTCCATCCACACTCGTCTGAAAATTGTGCAATACCGCCAGCAAAAATGCCAACAGCAACGTACTGACGAGCATGCCTAAAAGGGCTAGCGTCGTGCGCCCTTTGTAATCCCACATACTATGAAACGCTAACGTGATACTGCGCAGGAGCCTCATGGAGTACGCCCCCCTAGATCAGCATCAGCGATACGCCCTTTGCCAATGCGAAAGCATGTATCGGCGATACGCGCCGCATCAAGATCATGCGTGACCATCACGATGGTGCGCCCCTGCGCTTTGAGATCCGAAAAGATCTGCAAGATCCCCATTTTCGTCGTCTCATCCAGATTGCCAGTGGGTTCATCCGCTAAAATAAGATCCGGATCATTTACCAAAGCGCGAGCAATGGCCACACGCTGTTTTTCACCGCCAGACAAGTTCACAGCGCGTTGCCGACTCTTCTCTTTCATGCCGACACCTTCTAAAGCTACCTCACAGCGTTGTCTTCTTTCACGACGCGACAAGTGCGAATAAAGCAAAGGCAGTTCCGTGTTTTCAAGCACACTCATGCGTGGCATGAGCATAAATGACTGAAACACAAACCCGATGCGTCGATTGCGAAACGTCGCCAGCCGCCTAGCCGACATGTTCACTACCGATTCACCAGAAAACAGATACTCACCGCTCGAAGGCTTGTCCAGCAACCCGAGCACATGTAACAAAGTCGACTTTCCAGACCCTGAAGGACCGATGATACTAGCAAACTCACCTTGTTCAATCGACAGATTGATATCATTCAGGACATGCAACTCACGTCGGCCATCTAAGAACGTTTTACGAATACCCCGTAATGAAATCATCGTTTCATCCCGTCTATAGTAAAATTGAAATGTTCAATCTATGGATCACTCTTACTATAGAAGCAAACCTAGGTAAGATGCAATCATTGCATAGAAAATAAATGAACCAATTCTCAAGCAAAGTTGCCTCTATCGTCCCCTACAGACGATAGAGGCAACTCGATATGACTACGATAAGATTGCTTTAGTACCTTCCCACCGCACCTGCCACCTTGAGTTTATGCTCAACGACATCCACATAAGCGTCCAGTGCCGGACGAAGGTACTTTCGCACATCCGTTTCATCCGGATATCGCTGCAAGAAATCTCGCAATGCGCCAGCATAGGCAATTTTCAGCTCCGTGGCGATATTGACCTTAGCGATACCGATGGCAATAGCAGCTTGAACACTATCATCCGGCACACCAGAGGCGCCGTGCAATACAATGGGGATAGAAGTGACCTCGGTGACTCTTTTTAATAAGGATAAATTGAGCCTTGGCGTAGCACGATACATCCCGTGTGCAGTGCCCATAGCAATAGCAAGCGAATCAATGTGCGTACGCATAACAAAGTCAGATACCGTATCAGGATCTGTTAACATTTTCTCATAATCCTCAACACGTACGTCATCTTCCACCCCACCGATCCTTCCCAATTCCGCCTCGACTGCCACACCACACGCATGGGCCCGATAGACCGCCTCTTGAACCAAAGCGACATTTTGCTCATAAGGTAATCGAGAACCATCAATCATAATGGAGGAGTACCCTGTTTCAAGGCAAAGTGACACTCTTTGCAACGTATCACCATGATCCAAATGCAACGCTACAGGAATGTTTACGTGACTCGCGGCAATTTTCACCATCGACACGATATATTCCACGCCAAAATGGTCCACAATTCTCGGTGTCGTCTGGATCATCAGAGGCGCGCCTAGCCGATCAGCCGTTTCAACCAATATTTTCATCGTCTCAAGACTGTAGGCAGCTAACCCTACAACAGCATAGCCATGTTGCTGCGCGTGCAAAAGCATATCTTGCGTTGTCGTGTATGGCATGTCAAACCCCCTTCCCCGGGTTAAAAGAGTCTTGTCAAAGCTCGATACAAAGACTGATACTTATCATGCAAGTTGTCATAATGCACTTTGAAACGATCGTCTGGGCGGTACGTTTTTACGATCGGTTTTTGAGCAATCATTTCGGTATCATAAGCACCCATGGATAAACCAGCTAAAAGAGCAATCCCTTCTGCGGCCCCTTTGTGATTGGGTACGGAAAGCGTCATGCCCAACACATCAGCTACGATCTGACTCCATGGTGCGTGTGTGATGATTTCCCCTGTTAACCGCAAACTTTCTACCGATAAATTGGCTTGTCGGATGACCTGAAGACAATCTCGCATACTAAACGCTACGCCTTCCATAACTGCCCTAACCATGTGGCTTACATCATGCGTAAAATCCAGTCCAAAAAAGACACCGCGAGCTTTTGAGTCGATATGTGGTGTGCGCTCACCGCCCAGGTACGGTAAAAAAAGAAGTCCATCCCCGACTTTTCTGAGATCTGCAGCCTGATAGGACAATTGCTGCATATCCCAGCGTTTATCCGGATCGTTTCTCGCCACAGCATCATAAAACCAATGCAAAGCCAGTTGGGCAGACAGCGTCGTACCCATCGATATCCAAGTGTTCGGAATGGCGTGGCAAAAGTTATGAATGCTATCTGTTTGTTCCAAGGAGTAATGGAACAAAGAGGGGTCGTCTGTCGTCACCAAAACGGCCCCAGAGGACCCAATGCGTACGAGCCCCTGCCCATGACTCATGATTCCGGCCCCAATGGCCGTGGCTGAATTGTCTCCACAACCAGCGATGACCGGAATTCCTGGCGTCAAGCCCAGGATGCTGGCACTATGGCGTGTCAGATGACCTGTGATCGATGCGCTCTCAAATACCGTAGGAAACCATGGCTTGCGAAACCCGAACGCATCGATCAACTCATCGGACCAATCACGTTTTGCCACATCAAAAACGGACGTTCCACTTCCATCTGAGACATCGGTAGCAAACTCGCCTGTCATCTGAAAACGAATATAGTCTTTAGGCAGCAGAACTTTACCAATGCGATCAAAAATGTCAGGTTGAAATTCCTTGATCCATTCTAATTTAGCTGCCGTAAATGCAGGCATAATGCGATTGCCCGTAATCTCCTTGACACGCCCTGCGCCGACGAGTTGCTCTAAGCGCAAGGCAGAGCTACCTGTGCGATTATCGTTCCAAAGGAGCGATTTCATTAAGAGATCGCCATGCGCATCCAAGATCACGGCAGAGTGCATTTGCCCTGTTAACCCGATACCATCTACAAACGACAGGTCACATTGACTCTGCAAATGGCGAAGAGCATAAATAACAGCATTCCACCACACTTGCGGATCTTGTTCCGTCCATCCTGGTCGTGGAACATCAATTCGATATTGAGACTGACCACATCCTACGATCCGCCCTCCCGAGCCAAGAGCTGCAACCGTGACGGTCTCCGAGTTGATATCGACACCAAGAAATTTCGCTTTATCCATATGATCGTTACGGTTTTAAGAGAACCTTGATAGCAGCTCCCTTTTGATCCCGAATAAAGGCAAACGCCTCAGCTGCTTCTTCTAATGGGAAGACTCGCGTAATCAGGGACTCGGTTGGCACCTTCCCTTCCACCACCAAGCGTACGGCATCAGCAAAGTCATCTTCCGTATACATCAGCGTACCGATGACCGCAAGTTCACGGTCCTGAACAAGCGCCATAGGTACCGAAACATCTTGTTCAAACACACCGACGATGACGATGGTCCCTCCCTTAGAAGCACCCAAAAGAGCAAACCGTACCGAACCTTCGACACCTACACACTCCAATACGGTGTCTGGACCCTTTTGACCAAAATGCAGCTCCATCGCCGAACGCGGATCAGCATTGGCGTTGCAAAACGACTCAAATCCTAGACGTTTAGCGATCTCACATTTCTGTGGATTGACATCCATCAAGACGATTCGTTGCGCCCCAAGTGCCCGAGCAGCGATGGCGGTCATGATGCCAATCGTGCCCGAACCGACAATGCATACTTGACTGCCGTCTTTAACATCGCCTCGCTTACACGCGCGAACGCCAACGGCGAGAGGTTCTATCAGTGCCGCTCCTTTAAGTGGCACATCCTGAGGTAAAATCACTACATTTTTCTCAGGAATTACGACATACTCCGCATAAGCTCCTGGAAACTGGCACCCTACGACACGCAAGTGATCACACACATGTGCGCGTTCTATTCGACAACGCTCACATTGACCACAAGATAGCGTCGGCTCAATAACCACATGGTCTCCCACGTGAATTCTCGATACATCAGCGCCCACTTCTGACACAACGCCCGTGGCCTCATGGCCTAAGACGATCGGAAGCGCGATAAATGGGTGACGTCCATAAAAAGCGTGGATATCCGAACCACAAATGCCGACATGATCCACTCGCAACACGATTTCGCCAGGACCCGCCTCAGGCAGGGCTTGATCACGAATAATCATTTCCCCTGGTTGCGCCAAATACGCCTGTTTCATTGATTTCCCTCCCCATGAGTCAGCAACGTGGAAACCGCATCATCCCAGGTCGAAAAAACCTGTGATCCTTTCGCCGCCAAAACTGCCGCACCACCTGCCGTGAGTTCTGTGTAGGGATGAACGTAAAGGTCACAGCTTAGGCGCTCACTTTTTAAAGCCGCGTACTCGGGTATGGAACAAAGCCCCCCACACGCCACAAGCGACGTTGGCCGTTGTCCAACGATGCGACCAATTTCCCATAAAATTTTCTTTGTAGCAGTTGCTGTTGCTTCGATAACTGCCGTAAGCAAATCGATCGCTGAACTTTTTTCATGGATATAAGACCAAGAGAAACTCGACAAAGAGATCGGATCCCTCGTGAAGGAAAAGCGCTCCGTTGCGGGTTTGCGCAATGCATTTTTTGCAGCTAAAGCAATCGCTTGGTAGATATCTTGTTGCGACAGGGAGTCCGTCACTCGCATGTGTTCCATGGTCCAACGTATCAGAGCGCCAGTGGCCACAAAGTCTGAAAGGTACAGTGTGCTACCTGTGGCATCTCGCCCGATACAGAGTGAAGGGGACTGTGTCTCTACTTCATTGCCCGGCGCGATAACATAAATCGCCTCAGCCGTACCGGATGACAGAATCCCAGTACCAGGGCGCAATACACCCGCACCAAGTGCCGCACAGGCATCATCATGCCCACCCATAATAACGACGGCATCTTCAGACAATCCCGTCGCTTGCGCGACTTCAGGGGTTACCGAACCTAAAACCTCGCCGCCAGCCAAAATGGAAGGAAACATCATCAAAGGCAGATCAAACAATGATGCGACCTCATCGAGCCAGCAATTCCTAAAAGGACTGTACAAAAGGGTTCTGCTCGCAAGCGATGGACTCACCGCCAGCTGTCCTGTGAGTTGAAAATTGATATAGTCAGACACGGGAACAAACATCGCACTTTTTGAGAAAGCCGATGGATGATTTTCTTTCATCCAAAGGATCTTGCATAAACTAAACGAACGATCAAGTGGCATCCCTGTCAAACACCGCAAGTGTGCGGGATCAATAACCCTTGCAATTTCATGTACCTGGTATTTTGTGCGCTCATCATACCAAGGGATCACTGGAGAAACGGGCTGCCCTTGCAGATCGAGAAAGACACCTTCCTCGGCAAAACTAGCGACGGACAACGCATGCACGTGCACCGTTTGATGCAAACGTTCTTCTGCGTCTTGCAGGCAGTCTTTCACCACCAATGACACAGCATGCCACAAGTCCTGTGCCACATGACACTCACCGAAAGTTCCATCGATGGTCACTGGCGTCCTCGTAGACGACATCGAGACGAGTCCACCTGTTACGGCAAACAGACACGCTTTGATGTTGGTCGTTCCCACATCGATACCAAGCACCATGTCCATGGTTAGGCACCTCGCTTGCGGTGAACCACAGCGATTTGTTCTTGGTACATGGCAAGCCTCTCGATGCCCTCAAGCAGCGGTGCAAAGCTGCCAAGCTTTAACGTGGCCGCCGCAGCGCCTAGAACAGCCGATGCGACGATCGACCTTCCCTGCATCATCCCGACGGCTACACCGGCAAAGTAGGCATCACCACAGGCAATCGAATTGATGACAGTCACCGAAGAGAAAGACAATATGGCGATATCGTCCTTCGTGATGACAAGAGATCCTTCTTTTCCTCGTGTGATCATCACAGCTTGCGTACCTTTTTTGATCAATTGATCAGCATGAAAAATCAACTCATCTTCATCACAAATCTTATGTCCCTGAACAGCACCGATAAATTCCTGCTCGTTGACTTTCACGATCGTAGGTATTGCATCAAGTGCCTGCTGTAAAGCGTCACCACCTGCATCAAGATAGACAGGGACATGGCGATCCTTATAGGAGTGCACAAGATCCTTATACAAGGAGCTTGGAACACCAGGAGGAACACTCCCACAAATCATAGCCAGGTGTGGGCGCCCTTTCAGACATTCTTCATCTTTCAGACATTCCTCAAACCGGGCTACTTCATCCTCACGCACGACAGGGCCATCTTCATTGATCACCGTAGTGCGTCCACGCTCCACGACGATGACACAAACTCTTGTCGCTTCTTGAATACGTACAAACGTTTCATCGATACCTAAGCGTACGCATTCATCGACGATGTAGTTTCCCGTCTGTCCACCTACAAACCCCGTGACTGTGACTTGCTGAAAAGGATCCAAACATTTAATGAAACGAGCGGCATTGAGTCCTTTACCGCCTGCCACGGTGACAAGATCCTGAGATCGATTGATCGAACCCGTCGCAAAATCCGGAATCAACAGGGTGCGATCCATCGCAGGGTTCAAGCACACCACTTCAATCAATGATCGCCACCTCCTAAGGTTCAATGATGGTGAGCGAAGATTCGCGAACAATGAGCTTCGCCGCCACTTCAACTGACTCAATACCCGTTTGACCACGCATCTGATCGAGCATCGCCTTAGCCGCACGCCGCCCTATCAACTCAGGATCCGTGCGAACCGAAGAAATTCGTGGCTGTGTAAGAAGCATCCAATCCGTGTCATCGTACCCGACCACGCCCACCTCATGGCCAATGTTCACTCCTTCTGCCGTAAGCAACGAAATGCAACCGATCGTCGCCGCGTTGGTCGTACAAAATACACCAAGGGGTCCATCTACTGTTCGTAAAATGCGTTCCATTTGCAAACGACCCGCATTTCTGCCGACCTCATCTTCCTGAAAATGAGTGATCGGCTTGATACCGCTTTTGATGGCAGAAGTCATGAAACCTGCCACGCGCTCTTGAATCGCTCCTCGCGCTGGATATGGGGAGATCAAAGCGAGCTCTTTGTAAGATCCATGCAGATGATAAAACACATCGGCACCCGCTTGCTCATTGTTGCTTGTCACATAAGGTGCAAGCGTAATCGGCGACGGCTTTCGATCAATAAATACAATCGGACATTGCTGCACATCCCAATCCGATAGGAGTCGACATGTCGCTGGTGCTGAAGGTGCAATAATCAAACCTTCAATTTGATACGTCATCATGGCAAGAAACCGCTCTTCGCGTTCTACCATGTCCCTTGAATTACAAAGCAACATTTGCAAACCAGCTTGGTACAAGGTGTCTTCCAATTGGGTCAATAACCGCGAAAAATAAGAACTATACAAATCAGGAATCACAACACCAACCATCCCAGTCTTGCGCGTCTTTAAACTTCTTGCCATCAGGTTGGGACGGTAACCAAGCTGTGCCATGGCATCTTCAACCCGTTTTCGTGTGGCATCGGCTACTGGCTTTGCATGGCTCATCACGTACGAGACGGTAGCGCTTGAGACACCAGCTAGTTGTGCCACATCCTTGATGCCAGGCCTTTTCATCGACACCTGGAACACTCCTCGCAGCTTTTAGTACGTCACTTGCACTTTCATCATCTCAGCAGATTTACCGTGTTCAAAAAAGGCGGGCAAATCATCTAGCGTCACCACTTTGGACACCAGATCATCCACTTGAAAACGGCCTGCTTTCATCCAGTCAAGCGCTGCTTTGTAAGTATGATTGATAGCCATCGAGCCAACCAGTCGCCAGTCATTGCGATAGATTTCAAATGGATGGATAGCAATTTGAGCACCAACTGGCGCAACGCCAAATTGCATATGCGTGCCTTTGGGAGCCAAGTAGGCAAATTGAGTTTGAATGACAGAGGGAATCCCCGTCACATCAATAACAACGTCAAACCCCCGCCGTCCCTTTCGATGGCCAAGCTCTATGTCAATATCCTTAGACAAGACACCGCGTGTAGCGCCATATTGTTTCGCTAATTCCAGTTTTTCAGGGGCAACATCGACTACGGTCAATTCCCCTGCTCCCCCATGCGTTAAGGCTTGCACCAGCAATTGTCCCATACTGCCAGCCCCAAATAGCAATACACTTTGTCCCACACGAAGTTCCAATTGGTTCATCCCATGGACCACGCAAGCAATTGGTTCAAGAAAGGCGCCATGTTCAAATGTGATGTCATCTGGCAAAGAAAATACCGTATGTGCGGGAACTCTCACGAACTCAGCCATCGCTCCATCAACCGTATCTCCCGTAGCCCCCCAATGCTCACAGTGATTACCTCTGCCGCTTAAGCAAAACTCGCATTCGCCACAAAAAATGGAGGGATCAACTGCAACACGATCACCCTTTTCAAACACTGTGACACCTAGTCCAACCTCATGCACGATACCCGAAAACTCATGACCTGGAGTAAGAGGATAGTGGGAAATAAAGTCACCCTGGTAGATGTGCATGTCTGTTCCGCAAATACCGCAGCGTTTCACTTGCACCGTGATCTCACCCTCACCAGGCTTTGGATACGGCACCTCTTTCACCACAGCATGCCTTGGTGACTCCACAACGAATGCTTTCATAGTCAACACCTCTTCTTAAGACTTAACCGCGCCAAATGTCATTCCACGCACAAATTGCTTA
This sequence comes from Caryophanales bacterium, assembly GCA_027343965.1. GTDB lineage: Bacteria > Bacillota > Bacilli > Alicyclobacillales > SLC66 > JAKACU01. The sequence continues at coordinate 20,641 of DAHWJX010000139.1, forward strand.
TGAACCAACCAGCCGACAATCAAAATCGGCAGCATGGACAAGATACCAGCGGCAGACATCTTCGCCCAAAACAGACCTTCTGATGACATATACCCCGATATCAAGATCGGTAATGTCGCCGCATGATCATAGGAGAGGTTCACTGCAACGAAAAATTCATTCCAATTGAGCACTAACATAATGAGAAAAGAAGAACTTATCCCTGTGCGCAACAGTGGAAAACCTAATCGCATCAAGGCTTGCATAGGCCCTAATCCGTCAAGTTGAGCTGCCTCCCAAATCTCAATCGGGACCTCCTTGAAAAAGGAATACATCATCCAAGTCACCATGGGGACGCTCATGCCAGCGTAAATGAGGGTAATCACCCAAATGTTGTCGAGAAGTTGAAGATTGCGAACGATCACATAGAGAGGCACGATAATTCCAGCCATGGGCATCATTTTGGTCGATAAGAGCCAAAACAACACATTGCCATCTTTTTTACCTGGAAAGAGAGTTAAAGCAAAAGCTGCTGGCACCCCCAGAATTAACCCTAAAAGAGCACCTCCTGCAGCTGCCGTCACCGAATTGCCCAAAGAATGAAGATACCCACCACCATTGACATTGAAAAATGCCTGGATATAATGAGCAAAACTTGGCGCGAAGAACCATTGGGGCGGTAGGGACACAGCTGCATTCTCTGATTTTAAACTTGTCATAATCAACCATAGAACTGGAAACACATACAAAATAGTCACTACGTACGCAATCGTTCCATACGTTCTTTTGCTGGTTTGGGCTTGCACGCGAATCACCTCCTTTCGATTTTTGGGTCATTCGACGGAAAAGCGCATGATCAATCTGAACAAAAAGGTTGTGATAATCGTCGTCACAATCACCGTGAGAATACCTACGGCTGCCGCTTCACCTACGTTCCACTGCGTGAAGCCTTGTAAATAAGCGTAGTAAGCGAGGTTTGTCGTCTGGTCCCCGGGACCGCCTTGGGTCGATATGTAAATGCGACCAAACATCTGTATTTGCAAGATGATCCCGAGAAACAGTTCTATTTCCATGTATTTGCGTAAATGCGGCAGTACGATATGAACGAATTCCTGCCATTTATTGGCGCCATCTACCCGCACAGCCTCCAATGACTCGATCGGCAGGGATTGCAAACCGGAGAGCGTAATCAACATCATGAACGGCGCCCATTGCCAAACCGTCATAAAAATGATGGAACGCCTTGGATCATTCGTCATAAAATCAATCGTACCTAAGCCCACTGCCCTGAGAAGCCAATCCACGAAACCAAAATTCGGATCAAACATCAGGTCTTTCCATAGCACGGCATTGACGGATGACATCACAAAAAACGGAGTAATAATGAGCAGACGCAGCACCTGTTTGCCCACGATATCAAGATCCATCAAAAGGGCGAGCGGAATGCCTACGAGAATGGCAAGAACAACCGATCCGCCCGTTAAAATTACGGTGTTGCCGATCGCATGCAAAAACGTAGGATCTTCAAAAATATATTGGTAGTTTTGCAAACCTGTAAAAAAAATGCGTGTAGGATCAAGAAAATTCCAATGCAATAGGCTGTACCATAACGTAATTAAAAAGGGAACTTGCGTCATAATACCGACGAACAAGAGCGCTGGAAACAAAAGACGCCACTTGCTTTTTGTACGCCACCCAAGTCGTTGTCGGCTTGGGCCGATCTTCATCCTGTGCGCTACGACTTGCGTGGCCAAGGCGAATACCCCCCGCAGCGACGCGCGGTGAAAGGTAGCTTCTACCGCGCGTCCGATTGTGCTACTTCAAATAACCATTTTGTTGCATCGTCTGTGTCGCTTGTTGCTGTGCCTCTGCCAATACACTTGACACAGATTTGCTACCGGTAATAGCTGCCGCGAAATCTTGACTCACTTGGGTACCTAACCCTTCAAACTCCGGTATGTCCACATACTGAACACCAGTATAGGGAACCTGATGCAGAGTCGGATGCATGGGATCGGCCGTTTTAATGGATGTCACTTCAATCTGCGTCCATGGCGCAACCTTTTGTAGTTTCGGGTTGTTCAAAATGGAATAACGAGTGCCAGGAGGTGATTGGGCTAACCCATAATGCGCGACAACAAGTTTTGCGTACGCTTTACTTGTGGCCCACATGATGAATTTCGTCGCTGCAGATTGATTTTTCCCGGCGGAGTCAAGCGACAGGGCCCATGACCACAACCAGTGGCTGCCATTTTTCGTCACTTGATAAGGTGCAAATGCGTACCCTGTCTTCGCCGATACAGGACTTGCAGCGAAGTCAGGTGCGGCTGACGTGGCGTCGACCCACATCGCACCCTTACCTTGCGCCCACAGCGTCTCACACTCTACAAAACCATCCGATGCGGCGCCTGCTTCTCCATAGTTGCGCAACATATTGACGTAGAATGTCACGGCATTTTTCGTAGCGGGATTATTGAACTGAGGCTGCCACTTCATGTTGAACCATTCTCCACCAAAGGCATTGATGACCGTATCAAGCGGGGCTAATTGTTCTCCCCACCCTGGCAGGCCCCGCAGGATCATGGGCGTGATCCCTTTGTTATCCTTTTTAATCACGAAAGCAAAATGTTGAATCTGACTCCAAGTCGGATGTAGAGGCATGACAAGGTGATCCTTTTTGAAAATATCCTTACGGTACATCATCATGGAACTTTCACCGTAAAACGGAACTGCATAAAGGGAATTTTGATAACTTAAGGCAGAGCGAATGGGTTTTAAGAGATCGTTGACGTCATAGGCTTTCACCGCAGCAGATCCTTGCGTGGATGGCATATCTTTGGACAGATTGACAAGCCAGCCGTTTTTGGCCCAGAGTGGCACCTCGTACGACCCAATGGTTACCACATCAAATTTTCCCGCGTTGGTGGAAACGTCTTCTGTCACTTTATTGCGCAGTACGTTTTCCGGCATGACATCGTACTTAACCACAATGCCTGGATTGGCCTTCTCAAAGTATTTTGTCAAATTCTCCATTTGAATCATTTGGGGGTTATTCACTGTGGCAACTGTGATGGTAGTTACGTTCTGTGCGTTGGCTGGAGTGACTCCGGCTGAAACGGCCATGCCTGAAAGTGTCAATACTGCGGTACCAGCTGTGAGGATTTTTTTCGTCACCGTACGATGTGATGTAAGTTGAAAAAACACTTGGATACCCCCTTTTATTGGTAACCCTTTTGCGTTCTCTAGGTGCATAACCAAGAACCATCTATCTTCTACACCATCCACTCCTTTCTTGCGAAATTTAATCGTTTAGGTGAAACGATTAAATTTACCTTACGTAACCGCCTACAAGACTATATAAAAAAGACGATAGAAATATTCCTATCCATCGTCTTTTTTGATGTTCTAAATTTCACATAATAGTCTATGCTTACCCGTTGCCACAAAAGGACAACTGCGGAATTTTGGCGTGAAAACAACGCTTATGTGATTTTGGCGAAACGTAGTAGGAAAATAAGCTAGATAACGAGGTTAAAGCACTTCGCCACATACCAGGTGTGGGTATTGGAAGCGCCTATTAGCAAGGATATCCCGTCTATTTATCTCGAAATCACTGGGATCTATGCAATAAGCGCGATTTCATCGCCTTTTTCCACACCTCACCCCTCACCCTTCAACATCTCATCATGCAATTGCCTGTACATCATGGCCTCCGATCTTGCGATAGAGGTCCCAACCTGATACATCATATCAAGGTCCGCAGATGTTTGATGCTGAATTAAAATGTCCCTACAAAGTTGATAATGGCGTGGTTCATGCTCAATGGCATGCACATCCCAAAAAAGCGTATTGAGTTTATGGCCTTCATTGTAACTATCATGACGCAAGCCGCGTCCTATCGTACCCATGACCTGTCCAGCAAACATTTCAGAGCCAAGCCCAACGGCAGCCATCGCTTGTAAAGGTGTAGCAGACTGAAAAAACTGAAGGAATGTCGTTATGGCCGTCGACACCGCGTTTGACATTGGTTCCTTTGGTTGCCCGATGGCGTCAAGACGGATTTCGTTATCAACAGACAACAAAAATGTCCTATACAATTCTTCGTGGGATTGTCCGGCTTCTCCGCGCCCGGCCTCATCCCATAGATTATCAGCCAACGGAATCCACCAAGAACTCTGCGGTGCCATAGCAGAGATCGCTGCACCAAGCACTCTTGGAAAATGCCTACTGTAGTAACTGTATTGAATAGCAAAGTAACGAATTTGGCGCATAGAATAACTTCCTGACAAGAGCCACTGAAAGAAAACATCTTTGAAAAAAATATCCTCGACAAGGTCCACCATCAGCGATTCTATCGACTCATAACTTTCAACAATGAATCTACTCAATATCATCACCCAATCATATAAAATTTTTTCCCAATGCATAAACTAGATAGCATTTTCCAATTATTCTACTTGCCGTCCAATCTATCCTGATCAAATAGTGCAAACTATCGGTGGATATGATCCTTGACAGTCGTGAACACACGTTGCCAAGATTAGCTGTCAATCATCAAAAGTTCGCGAATCTCCTGTTCGGTCAAAGCAGAAAACGAGGGCTCGCCCGGTTGCACCACCTGACTGATGAGATCCTTCTTACGCTGTTGCAATTGATACATTTTCTCTTCAATCGTGCCCTCCGTAACCAAACGAATCACCTGAACCACGTTTTTTTGGCCCATGCGATGCGCACGATCGGCGGCCTGCTCTTCCACCGCCGGGTTCCACCACAAATCATACAACAGTACCGTGTCAGCACCTGTTAGGTTGAGGCCTGTACCTCCAGCTTTGAGCGAGATAAGAAAGATATCCGCCTCTCCGACGTTGAAACGGTCGCACAGCGTGACGCGTTCACTCGGAGGAGTCTTTCCATCCAGATAAAATGTGTCCAGTCTGCGCGCCATCAGTTCCTCGCGCAGGATCGTCAGCATCTCGGTAAATTGCGAGAAAACCAGCATACGCTTGCCGCCATTCATGCACTCGTCGACGATTTCCAAGAACTGATCGAGTTTTCCTGATCCCCCCTTGTAGTCTTCGACAAATAACGCAGGATGGCAGCACAATTGCCTAAGACGCAAAATACCAGCTAAAATCTGCATGCGGCTCTTTTGCAAACCATGTGTTTGCAGCTGTGCCAGAGTATCCTTTTGTAACCTGGCATGGTAGGCGAGATAGAGTTTTTTTTGTTCGATCGTGAGTTCCGTTGTCTGCAGCGTTTCGATTTTATCCGGCAATTCCTTGAGGACGTCCTTTTTGAGTCGCCGCAATAAAAACGGGCGAATGCGCTTAGCGACCTGTTCACTTGACATCGCGTCAAACGCCGTTTTTCCACCAAACAAATCAGGAAACACCACATCATAGATCGACCATAGCTCTGAAAGTGAATTTTCAACTGGCGTTCCGGTCAGCGCAAAGCGATGCCTAGCCTTGATCTGTTTGACCGCCTGTGCCGTCTGCGTCTGATGATTTTTAAATGCTTGAGCCTCGTCCAGTATCAGAGTGAAAAAAGGCTGCGCCCCGTAAATCTCCGCATCTCGACGCAAGATCGGATACGACGTCACAACAACATCGACCTCTGACAAATTCTCGAGCAAAAGTGCCCGTTCGTCTTTTCCGCCTACTGCTATTGCTACTTTTACATCCGGCGCAAATCGTTGCAACTCATTTCGCCAGTTGAAAGTCAGTGATGCCGGGCAAACGATCAGCGTAGGAAGGCTAGACGCGCGGCTCAACTGAAGTTCCGAGAGGATAAATGCGATACTTTGTAGCGTCTTACCAAGCCCCATGTCATCCGCGAGAATCCCGCCAAACTGATAATAAGCCAATGTCTTCATCCACTGATACCCAAACTCTTGGTAGTCTCGAAGTACATGTGAAAGTGTCTCAGGCACGGGAAACTCCAGGTTGTCTGGATTTTTCAAGTTGTCTAGCAGGTGCCTAAGCCTTCTGCCTAGTTTCAGATCTGACACGCGGTCTTCGGATGTAAGTAGATGCAGCCCGCGCATCACGGGAACTTGTAATCGACCACCCTTGATCTGTACTTTTCTCACATCGAGATCCGCAAGTATCTGCGCCATGTCTACAAATCCCTGCTCTTCAAAAGACAGAAAACCACCATCAGAAAGGCGATAGTATTTCTTTTTCTCTACCAAGGAACGTAAAATATCACGAATTTCCGCATCATCAATTCCATCAATAGAAAAATTGATCTCAAGCCAGTTTGTCACCTCATGAAGATCCGCCGTAACAGCCGGCCGATACTCATCGCGCTCGATCATCGCTTGCACCGAAGAAGATATGAAAACTTCGGACAGCAGTTGTATTTGCGGGACAATATGATATAAAAAATGATAAATCTGATCCTCATGATCGGTATAAAGCTGTGTGCCATCGTAAAGCCATGCGCACTGCTTCAGCAAGGCCATGAACCTTGCCTCTCCTGCTACGTCGCGCATGACAATGCGCTGTGCATAGTCTTGCCGCGATCCTTGAGCATGCGAATCGATCGTAAGATCCCCGTACACATACTGTGCGCGAGCCAAAAGCCTATCCCCATCGCGATCAAGATAAAGTTTGGTCAAAAGCGGTGCATCGACCACCTGCCGCGCAACCTGTGGGGCGACGTCCAGCGTGCCTAAACGCTTTAATTCTGGTGCAACGCGCTCCATAAAAGGTTCGATCTGCTCTTTCGCCACGAAGAGGTGCGGATCAGAGAGTTTTGCGAACATCAATCTCAGTTCAACCAGTCGTTGTAACGATTCGCGAGATGCGAGATGGATGTGATTTGCTTTCGCGGCAAATCCATATTCCGGATAAACATGCACGAGTTCCTTCAATCCATCGATATGCAGTTGATATCCCGCACTCGGCGCCTCATGTAAATGACTGATAAGTCCCACTGGTTCCTCCGTAAAAGTGGGATTATTCCACTCTGCATAGCCGATTTTCAACATGATCCCTGATTCACGCAACAGCGGCCACAGATCCTGCCAATATGTAGGCGGAACCATCAGGTATCGATCTCCATTAGAACCGTGCAGATACGTATTGCTATACGTATAATTAAACGCCTTTCGATAGTGATCCTCAGCATCTTTGATCGCGATCAATTTTTGCAGTATGCGCTCATCGAGGTCTGTAAGACGGTATTGCCTATAATCCAACGTGAATAGCTTAGTAAACGTATACGGTCTGCGATCCTGGACATGCTCAAGCAACTCTTTCATTTTTTGAACGACGTAGAGCCGTTTCGGACCCATTTTCATCTCGATAGCCAGCATATTGACGCGATTCGAAAAGGGTTGTTCGATCACACACGTATACTCAATCTGTACAAACTCGGATTGTGCCTGCGCGTCTGCCTCTTTTTGTGAAGCGCCATGAGCCGACATTTCAGATATAGTGTCCATCGCAAAGAGGGACAGCATCCTTTGTGCCATCCCCACATCGGGTTTTTGGGCAGCATGTTGCAATCCGATGGCCCGGGAGCCCACATCGGGAGTCGCCTGATTACGGTCACCGATTGCCAACAGGTCATCGTGAACGGCAAACAGCAATGCAACTACATGCTTACAATAATCATCGTACACTCCAAATGCCGGACAATTACACTGCGCCTCAAGCTCATCGCTATCTGCCCCCGCTAATTTGGCCTTAACGCGATAGCGTTTGGTACCAACAACCGTCGCTGCGTATGATCCGTCGTCGAGACGCTGAAGTCCCTGCACGAAATGAGCCTGATAATATTTTTTTCCGCGTTGATAAGCTACATTGCCACACCAATATTTAATATCATTCAACGAAAACATCCGCGTCGCAGTCCCTTCCACTATGCATACATCGTATCGGCAATCAGGTCCGAGTGTCAATGATAGCCAAGTACCTATATAGCGTATATTTCTTCCAGTTTGGTGGGATATGCGTCGCACCTTGAACAAAACAGGGACTCTGCGAAAGTATCTGGCATCCTCTCATAAAAAAACCCGAAAACCGCGTTATTGCGGTTTTCGGGTTATCCACATCTGCCTATAAACGAGGTGCAACTATCGAACCCGAGTTGTAGGTTCGACATGTACGCCAAACACGTACGCTCTGCGGAGTTTAAGAGTGAAAACAGCGCCTATTTGAATTGGGCGAAACGTAGTAGGAAAATAAGCTGAAATACGAGGTTAAGGCACTTCGTCACATACCGGGTGCGGGTATTATCAGTACCAATTGACAAGGATATCCGGTCTATTTGTCTCGAAATTACTCAGATTCACGAAATAAGCACGATTTCATCGCCTTTTTCCGCACCTACTTACATCGTTCACCCATATCCACTATGCCGTTCTCGCTGGCAATGGATGATGGAATAAGCTGATCCCGTGTGAACGTGGTTTGTCCTTGGGTTTTTCAGCTACACCTTTGGCAGAATTATACACGACGGGGCCACCCTATCACTTTCAACAAAGTAGTCACAATAAAAATAGCGCACACGCCGCTAAGGTACACAGCTTGTGCGCCCACACACCGATCAACTTCCCGCACCCTACTGCTCTCACCGCTCAACCTCAATCAATAACGTCTTAATCTCATAAGGTTTGACCGTGAGCGTCATCATGCCTGTCTGCCACTCGCTCTCTTGCTGTTCAAGTAAGTTACACTCGCACCATCGCACGACATCCAAGCCACACGTCACCGTCACCGTTTTTCGTCCACCCACAAACTCATGGAAACGTAACACCATCGCATCCGAATCCTCGGCAACCTTGACAGCATCGATATGAACCTGATCGCAAGAAACGGTAAACAAGGAAGAATGCGACAGCAACAGGTGCCCAGGCTCCACCCGCAAAGGACTGTTAAGATCCCAGGCTTCTTTCACTACGTCGCCTTCCTTCCAATCACCCTGATGAGGAAGTAAAGAATACGTAAACTCATGATCACCTTGATCCGCTTCTGTGTCAGGATGAATGGCAGATTTGATCAACGAAAGTCGCAATACGCTATCCTTGATATCGTAGCCATATTTGCAATCATTCGCGAGAGCGACACCATATCCCGCTTCGGAGACATCCGCCCATTGATGGCCGACGGTCTCAAAGCGGGCCATATCCCAACTCGTGTTCCAATGCGTCGGTCTTTTTACGTTGCCAAATTGAATATCATAGGTTGCCTCAGTAGCGCGTACATCGACAGGAAACGCCACTTTTAGCAGTTGCTGATGCTCATGCCAATCGACATGAGTTACAAAATCAAGGCGTGGACTATGCGCATAGGCGATCAGATCTTGCGTCACAGTGGAATGTGCGTACACCCAGACAAATCGCACCACAGCGCAGATATCACCTTCTGCGATGATTTCTACGTTTGCCAACTCGTTTACTTCGCGCATCTTTTCTTGATAAAAAATGTCGATATCCCAAGCATCAAAGGCGAGTGGTTTATCTTCGAACACCTGAAGCACATTGCCACGCTCACCTGAAACGAGCACCTCACGTTGATGTCGTTGATCAAAAACACGCGTAAGCTGACCCGATTCATTCCATGTCAACTCATAGATCGGTGTTAAAAGCCTACCTTTCGCAATGGAAAATGGAGACGGTCGGTGATCGGTATCCGTCGTTTCGACGTTGATCTCCATAGCACCCATGGCAGGAACCTGTGGGACAAGAACCCACCACTCGTCGTTGACCATCTGGGCTGCCAGTTGCTTGCCCGTAGGGTCGGTAAATTTCACACGATCTGCGCTTGTCATCGGCAGATTAGCCATCGCAAGATCGACCATTGGGAGTGAGAGGTGAATGATACCCGTTCTTGCATAGCTTGCTGAGTTAAAAACCGTGAAAGTATGAGCCTGTTCGTGCACAAGTTGCTTCACCGCTTGTTGCCACTGCGATTGCTCGAGAGATTTTGCTTCTTGATACTCTTCTTTACTATCTTCATAGACCTCATGGATCGAAGAGCCGGGAATAATGTCATGAAACTGATTGCGCAAAATAATCTTCCACCCTTGCGTGAGCGCCGACTTGGCAGTTCGACTGCGGTCTCCTCCGACCCAAGCGTTTAACCACTCCGCTTCCCTGTACGCCAATTCAAGCTTGCGATTCATTTTCTTGTTATACGCCTGACTCGTATAGGTGCCACGATGGTACTCTAAATAAAGTTCACCATCCCACGTGTGGACATAACCTTGCGTTGAAGAGACCGTCTCATGCAACCTCTCAAAGTAATCATCCGCACGCCCCGTTGTCACATGCGGAATACAGGGCATACGATCGAGCCTTCTGCGCATCTCAAGCATGTCGCGCGTGACGCCACCACCGCCGTCTCCATAACCGTACGACACCAATAGATTCTGATTGATCGCTTTATCTCGATAGGCTTCCCAGGCACCGCCGATCGTTTCTGCCGCCAATTGTCCATTGTACGTGTAAAACCAGCCCTTCCTTCCGTCTGGCTCTGGCGTCGTGATAAAGTGCGCTAACACTTCACTGCCATCCAATCCACGCCACATAAACGTATCGTGCGGCATGCGATTGTACTGATTCCAGCTGATCTTTGTTGTCATAAACGTCGAAATTCCGGATTTTTTTAGAATCTGCGGGAGTGCCCAGCTATAACCAAACACGTCAGGCAACCACAAGTAGGTGCATTTTGCGTTAAATTCCTGTTCAAACAAACGGGTGCCCAAAAGGATCTGTCTGACGAGTGACTCTCCTGCGGTCAAATTACAGTCAGCTTCAAGCCACATGGCGCCCCCAGCTTCCCAGCGGCCTTCTTCAATTTTGCTTTTCACTTGATCATAAATGGCCGGATAGTCACGTTTGAGATAATCATAAAGTTGAGGTTGCGTCTGCAAGAAAATGTACTCTGGAAATTGCTCCATCAGGCGAAGGACAGTCGAAAAAGAACGGGCCGCCTTTTCACGCGTATGCCGCAACCGCCATAACCAAGCGACATCGATATGCGTATGCCCCACACAGTAGACAGTAACATCATGGTTCTTCTCTCTATCTTGTAGAAAACTTTCAAGAGATTCCCGTGCCTTCACGACGGAAGCATAAAATGAGTCTGATGCAGGATCTGACCAATCCAGCAAGTCAAATGCACGATTCAAAGCTGATAGGAGCGCTACGCCATTTGCATCGTTCTCATCGATAAAGCGAACGGTCTGAAGGGCTGCCACCGCCGTATAATACAGATCATCCGTCGCTTCATCCAGCCAAGCAATTTCACCTGTCGTAAATCTGTACTCTTGTATCCTGTGCTTTCCGCCCCCTTCAAGACCTGCCCATAGGCGAAATTGCAGGGATACTTCCTTCCCGATACGATCATTTGGTATAAAAACCTCCTGATGATTGCCGTCCACGCCCTGATAAGGTTCACCATCGAGATACAATAAAGATTCAAACCCAGAGTTGTTTCCCCCACCCGTACGTCCAAAATCAAAGCGACCCACAACTCGCTTGCCAAGCCAAACTTTGGGCACCTGAATCGTTGCACCTAACCAAGCATAACGATCACGCCCTTGCCAACGATCGCCAAGCTTAACGATTGAGCCTTCCTCCAAGGACACAGGGCCTGCACCAACTTCAGCCGCTACATCGTCACGAAAGCGCCAACTCTCCACCACCTGCGCATCGCGATACCTGTACATAGCGAGTTCTTTCACACGGGATTGCAACTTTTGTACAGTAAAAAACATAGATCCCACTCCTTGACGTTTACTTACATCAACCCTTGACCGCGCCGCCAAAATTAAATGCACCACCAAGCCAACGTGACGAGATCACGTAGAGAACGACGACAGGTACGGTGTAAAGAATCGAATACGCAGCAAGTTGCCCATAGGCTACCATGCCATATTGGGAGAAAAATTGATAAATCGTTACTGCGGCAGGATCGAGACTTGAGGTCTGAATGAGGATAAATGGCACAAAAAAATTCCCCCATGCACCCACGAAGATGAAGATACCTATAGCAGCAAGCCCTGGTCGCATGATAGGCAAGATGATACGCAAAATACTGCCTAGCACCGATGCCCCGTCAACCCAAGCAGCTTCTTCGAGTTCAACCGGCACGCCATCCATAAAATTTTTCATCATCCAAATCGCAAAGGGCAACGAAGAGGCCACGAGAAAAGCACCTGTCCAGAAAAGTGAATCCACGATATTTAATGAGTTATAGACTTCATAGACTGGGACCATCATGGCCGTGATCGGCAGACCAGTGGCGAACAGGATCGTATACAGGAACGGTTTTTTAAACCGCATCTGGTATCTTGACAACGGATAAGCAGCAACCGCAGCAAGGATTACGGTTGCAATCGCAGTACCTGTCGAAAGAAAAAAACTATTCATAAACGCAATACCATTGGACGCTGACATAACCTGTTTGAAACTATCCAGGCTAAATGGCTGTGGCCACTGGACGGTGAGTGATGCGCTTTGTGAGAAGGCGGCTGTAATCACCCAAAGAAGCGGAACGGCAAAAAGAATACCAATCACGATCAGGACCAGATTCACAGCACTTTTTGTAAAAAAAATACGGGTAGCCATGCACTTCACTCCCCCCAGATGAGATTAGAGATCGACTTTTAGTAACCGAATGTAGATAATGGACGCTATGATCCCAATCAGCAATAAGATCAAGGAGATAGCACTGCCGTAACCAAGTTGATAGAAAGAAAACGCCTGTTGGTACATAAACACAGGCAATACAGAGG
>DAHWJX010000142.1:0-2522 GCA_027343965.1 Caryophanales bacterium
CTGTTCCCGGACCACATTCAATAAATGTATGAATACCGTGACCCACCATTTGACGAACCGACGCTTCCCATAGTACTGGAGAAGCGACCTGCTGCGCAAGAGTTTTCTTAATCTCTTGCGGGTCTGTTAATGGTTGCACGGTTACATTGGATACGATCGGATAAGCAGGACTCATTATAGACTGTTTTTCAAGAAGGCTTTGCAACCGAGAAACCGCTGAACCCATTAGAGATGAATGAAACGGTCCACTCACATCGAGTAAAACTGCGCGTCTTGCACCGGTAGTTTTGGCACGGTCGATAAGTAACTGAACAGCATTTTTAGTGCCCGATACAACCACCTGCCCCGGGCAATTCACATTGGCCATATCAACAGGCTCATGAAGTTCGTCTGTGATGGTCCTACAAAGAGCTTCTAATGCATCTAAATCGGCACCAAGCACCGCCGCCATGGCGCCTAGACCCGCTTTGTAAGAGTCATCCATGTATTTGCCACGTTCATGTACCAGCTTGACCGCATCTGCAAAAGGTATGGCTCCTGCCGCGACAAGTGCTGAATATTCGCCGAGACTATGACCTGCGCCCATCATGGGTTTTATGTCCACTTCTTGGTTGAGCACTCGAAAAGCGGCGATGCTTACGGTTAAAATGGCTGGTTGTGTGTAATACGTCAGACGTAGATCCATATCAGGTCCCGCAAAGATCATCTTCGCCAGCGAAAACCCCAAACTATCGTCTGCCTGTTCAAACGTCTCTTTTGCTATGTTATGCGCATCAGCCAACTCTTTGCCCATGCCGACGTACTGCGCGCCTTGCCCGGGAAATACAAGCCCGATCGCCACGCAAATCCCTCCTGGTTACACTTGCAAATCTTGTTCAAGCGCTTGTACAAGGCCTGATGCATGCATTTTGTACACTTGGCGTAAGGCCATGTGATAAGCCCTGGCATTGGATGCCCCATGAGCTTTCACCATGGCGCCACGCACGCCAAGCAATGGCGCTCCACCATACTCTGCGTAGTCAAAGCGATTAAAAAATTTGCGCAAACTGCTTTTAAGTATCATGCCGGCCATTTTATTGAGAAAACTCGTAAAAAATAGCTCTTTCAAAGATTTTTGTAAGCCATACCCTAAACCCTCATAAAATTTGATAATGACATTACCCACAAAGCCATCACAAATGGCTACTTCACAATTACCTTGCAACAAGTCTCTGCCTTCAACATTTCCGATGAATTCCGAACAAGAATCTTGTAAAAGAGCGTACGTTGCTTTTGTGAGTTCATCACCTTTACCAGGTTCAGAACCAATGTTCACAAGACCCACTCGTGCGTCTTCACGACCTTCCGCTAAACGCATATAAGCCTGTCCCATGCGGGCAAACTGTACCAAGTGATTTGCGTTACAATCCGTATTTGCACCCGAGTCTAGCAACAAGACACCGGATCCTTTAAATGCTGGCAGCATTGCCGCCAAAGCAGGCCGATCAATGCCTTTTATACGACCAACAATAAGCAATCCCGAGACCATAAACGCCCCGGTATTTCCAGCAGAAACAACCGCATCAGCAATTCTATCTCGTAACATCGTCGCACATACGACGAGTGAAGACTCTTTTTGCCTTCTTACGGAACGTACAGGTTCCGCCGTCTGATCGATGACATCTTGTGCATGGAGAATGTGCACATTTTTAGGTGGCCCACTCATATGCTGCTTAATTTCCTCTTCTTTTCCCACCAAGACAAACTCCGCATCTGGATATTCAGCAGCGGCAAGTAAGGTAGCTTCTACAGGCACACGAGGAGCATAGTCTCCTCCCATCGCATCAATCGCGATTTTCACCGTCGCCACCCCCAAGGGTTTGATTTGGTGCGCGCATAATCAAAAAAGATGCGGACAAAATGGCTTCGCCTTCCGCCTTTATTTGTACATCGACGCGCACATAGCCATGACGTTGACCTACGACCCGAGCTTTAGCGACCAAAGCAACACCTGTTTTGGCAGAACGAAGAAAGCGAACGGTCGCTTTCGCCGTTAAGGCTCGGTCGGCATCTACAATAGCCACTGCCAGCGAATTTGCTTGCGCAAATAAGTAATGACCGCGTATGATCGAGGAACGCAAAAATGCGTGTTGAGCCTCTCCTCGCCAAACCGATATGCCAGACTGACCCACCTCAATATCTACAATTTCTCCAAATACTTCAGAAGGGGAAAGGGCACGCATCGATTCCATTTTCGAAGAAGCAACCGCTTTGACTCTCTCTCGCAGTTCAGGAATTCCTAATTGTAAACGATCCAAACGAATCGTCTGCACACTAACGGCCAATTGAGATGCTAGTTCTCCGTCCGATAAAAAAGGATCCTGAAAAAGCAAAGTACGCAAAGAATCTTGGCGAACCTGCCGTGATATCCGGGTCAACGATCGCCACCCCGACTTGTCTTTTCTAGATACCCGCTTATAAAAAAAGAGTGTCATTGGACGCAAGTACGCCAAGACCCTCTTTTCCCTTACGCTTGTTCAATC
>DAHWJX010000152.1:0-20094 GCA_027343965.1 Caryophanales bacterium
CCATCTCCTCTCAGCGAATCACCAAACCACGAACACGGTCCCATACCATACCAACCTCAAGTGCTCGCGGCAAAGCATAAACGCCAGAACATCCTTCATAAGGGCTAATCGACACAAATCCATGCTCACAACTATCACGAACCACGCGTTGTACAACTTTAGCAAGCGGCATAGAACCATCAACATAGTGCAGTTGTGCATACCTAATCATCACCGCTATAGCGCGGACCTGGCTCTCATCAACTACCTGTTCAAGAGAAGATACATCGATATATTCATCGCCATATTGCAGAACAAAACGTGATTTCGCCTCTAGACGTTCCATTTTTGCACCATCAGGTAGAGGTTGGGGAAAACGCGAATGCATAACAGCAAGTGGTCCCACCGATTCTGCTTTACGTTTTACAGGCATTTGTTCTGTAATCTGGCGAGCTTCTTTCGTTACATCAAAAGGTTTGTATTCATCAAGCATAATTACCGTATGGGCTACATCAAGATAATCGCCTGAACCGCCAATAACAAGAATACTTGAAACACCAAATCCCCGATACAGTTCTCTGACACGATCGATAAAAGGCGTAATCGGTTCTTTAGCCTTAACAACAAGCTTCTGCATTCGCGCATCTCGAATCATAAAATTAGTTGCGCTAGTATCTTCATCAATCAAAAACACTTTAGCGCCAAGCTCCATCGCCTCCACAATAGCAGCAGCCTGTGACGTAGATCCGCTTGCATCCTGCGTACTAAAAGCACTAGTCGATCTTCCTCTAGGGAGATTGGAGATAAACCCGGAAATATCCACACGGCTGACACGCCTGCCATCTTCCGCTCGAATCTTTACAGCACTTTCATCCGTGATACAAAATTCCCGGCCATCACCTTTAATATGATTAAATACACCACCTGCGATAGCCTGCAGTAGTGTACTTTTACCATGAAACCCTCCCCCGACAATAATGGTGACGCCTTCTTTAATTCCCATTCCAGTTATCGATTTTCCACTTGGCAGTTGCCATGCTATGCGCATCGAATCTGGTGACACAAATTTTTCAGCTACTTTGTCATCCATTGGCAGTTCACTAATACCGCTTCGTCTAGCGAGAATCGATTCATCACCAATGAACGCGACAAGGCCTTTATCCACCAATGATTGACGAATAAAGCACTGATCACAATACAAAGAAACATGTTCCTCTAAATCTTCTACGGCTAGATAGGCGCGTGAAAATGCCTGATCCACAATAAAAGGGAGGTCATCAAGAAACATGGCCTCCGCATCCTTTGCACGTATTCTCCTTCCATCAGCTGGTAGACCAATGGATAAACGCACTTCAATTTCATCGTGAGAAACACGCACACTACTCCTTGCAAGGACTGTCTGTCCTGGAGTATCGATCAAAATAACCCCGCTACGTCCGCTTCCCCGACGTTTTTTCCCTAACACCTCAAGTGCCATCACCAAACGTCGCGTCAAAAAATCCTCTACCGCAACTCGTTGTTCCTGCCGATCGATCCAAACAGACTTGAGTCGCAACAAATCAGCATGCACCTGAATTCTCGCCCTTGACGGCGGAGCATACGGATCTCCTTGTACATGGTCCAAGAAAAGTCTATAAAGTCCCAGATCATACGACCCGTATAAGCTCTTGTACCCCGTATAAGATTTCCCATCCAATCCACGTAACAAGCGCAAAAAGTGCGACCGACTCTCCATATTCGATCTCCTCATAACTACTGTTTACAACTGTTTACAAAGGCTGTTTCTGAGCTAGCGTTTCAATGAAGAAGCGTAACAAGTCCTCACGCATATCATCTCTAGTAAGGGCTAAGCCAATCGTAGCTTTAAGATATCCCAACTTATCACCGATATCAAAGCGCTGTCCCTCAATCTTACACGCCGATAAACCTTCTGCATCCATCTGGCCGCGCAAAGCATCGGTAAGCTGAATCTCTCCTTGTTTACCGGGAGGTGTATTAGCAAGAATAGGGAAAATACTAGGAGAAATAACATATCGTCCAACAATCGCCAAATTGGAGGGGGCTTCTTGCACAGCCGGTTTTTCAATCAAATCAGAAACAGCATAGTGAATGCCATCGCTACTGAGCCCAGCTATGACACCATAACTCGATACTTTTTCGCGAGGTACTGGTTGCACACCAACCACCGATGTCCCGCAATTTTCGTACACACGCAAAAGTTGAGCTAATGCTGACTCTCGCCCATGAATAATGTCATCGCCTAAAAGAACTGCGAATGGTTCTGTCCCTACAAAGGACTTTGCCATATAAACCGCATGCCCTAAGCCGCGCAATTCAGGTTGTCTTACATAGTGAATATTAGCAAGCGTAGAGATATTTCTGACCATCTCAAGTTCTTGTTGTTTACCATGTTCTTCAAGATGCCGCTCTAGCTCCAATGATCGGTCAAAGTGATCTTCAATAGCCCGTTTAAAACGTCCTGATACGATCAAGATATCTTCGATCCCCGCCGCTACAGCTTCTTCCACGATGTACTGAATAGCAGGTTTATCGACAAGTGGCAACATCTCTTTAGGTTGCGCCTTTGTCGCTGGTAAAAATCTCGTCCCCATACCCGCAGCAGGAATAACTGCTTTACGGACCTTCTCCATAAAAATCTTCCTCTCCCAAGCCCCACGATCGGAGTTTCTCTTATTCGTTCCACACTCGCTCGATGTTATAGCGCATTTTTTCAACATATGCGTTTTCTAAGTCTATACCAGTATAATTGGCTAACTTGGCAATATAAGCAAGACAATCAGCCAACTCTTCTTTTAGATGTTCCCGTGCATACTCGCGTAAAACGTCGTCTGCCGTGTAATGCATGATACGTCGAACTTCTTTAGCCACCTCACCTACTTCTTCAACCAGAAGCATGACATTTAACGGCAGATCACGCGAAAAACCCTTTTCTTCGTCAAGCCAAATGTGGAAATCCTGACAATCCCGCAATGTCGGCTGATCCTTTAGCATAAGGAAGCCTCCTGTACATGTCTTGATATTATGGTAACATAGCTATAGTAATCTTTCATGGAGGATTCTATCATCATGCCGAAAAAATTACTTAGCGAAATGACACCACAAGAATTGCAAATGGAAATGGAACTCTGCCAAACATCCGCAAAAAGAGCCATCGATGATGGTATGATCAGTGAGTACCAAGTTTACGAACAACGTTATTATATGGCAAAATCCTACCTCATGAGCCCGCAAGACGTTCAACTTGATGTTACCTATGGTATCGAAAATGACACCAACCTATTTGTTGTTAAGTCACTTCGTGGTGTACTCGCTTATGGAAAAGTCCTAGGTCAACAGGGAGAAAAAGCCTATCCAATCGGCTTGCTCGTACCACTTGACTTCAACTAGCAAACAGGCCGCTATACCTAGCGGCCCTAACCATTCATACACCTACTCATCAAGTAACACATCATCTAATGCCTTCCACACGAAATGATCAGGCAGTTGTTGATGCATATCGTGAACGACTTGAAGGAATTGATCAAATACAGCATCATCAAAAATCACTGCATACTCCGATGCCGATGCCGATGTACGAAGTAAAAGTGTCGACGGGTCTTCACGTAATACACCGCACTCTTGCGCATCAAGTAACAAATCAATACCACGTCCTTCGACTCGTAGCCCGATAGCAAGATAAGCCCGCACCCCCACAGATGCTGCCGCAAATCGCAAAGAAATAAGCGATGTATCCTGCACATTGCGTAACCAGTTCTCCGCCTCGGGTGCTACAAGTACAACACAATCTGACGTTGAATCTTTTGCAAGCGACGCCTCAATCTTCAAAAAACCACCATCCTTACATCTGCGTCTAATCTTTTAATCTAATATTCGGTAATAAATGGCTATAATCCACATGGTGTTCAGGCGAATGCGTCTCTTTTCGTGTAGCATCGAAAGCTTCAAGATAAGCGATTACTTCTTTAGTAATCGGTGTTGGCGTCGACGCTCCTGCAGTTACTGCTACTACTTCTTTATCGATTAACCAAGATGGATCAATTTCCGTCACATCTGCGACACGAAAAGCCGGTACACCCGCAATTTCCTGTGCCACTTGTGCCAATCTGCCAGAATTATTACTACGCGGGTCACCTACTACAATGCATAAATCTGCTTCTTTCGCTTGCGTTGCAACAGCATTTTGGCGAATTTGTGTAGCATTGCATATTTCGTTAAACACAATAGCTGTAGAGAATCGCTCTAAAACCTGTTCAACAAGTGCCTCTGTGTCCCATTGACTCATCGTCGTCTGATTCGTCACCAAAATCTTGGCTTCACCATCATTATCCTTAGTACGTTTCCCTAGATCCGCCGGCAATTGTTCAATGTCGCACTCATGTTCAACCAAAAACACAGCACCAGGAGCAACGCCAATAGCTCCTTCAGGCTCTGGATGACCACGTTTGCCAATATAAACAACATCATAACCTTGTGCCACTTTATCTAAAATCAAATCATGCGTACGAGTAACATCAGGACAAGTGGCATCAATCACGGTTAATCCTTTATCTTTAGCACGCTTACGCACTAAAGGACTCACACCATGAGCCGTGAAAACTACCGTTCCATGATCAATTTGATTAAGAATACTCAATCGATCTGGTCCATCTAATGTCTGAATTCCCTGTTCCATAAAAGCATCAACAACGTATTGATTGTGAACAATCATACCTAAAATATAAATAGGTCGTGGCAAATCAGGCTGCGCTGCTACTTGTGCCGCTAACACCATTGCATCAACGACGCCATAGCAGTACCCACGTGGAGCAATCTTAATAACCCGCATCCTTTAAACCTCCAAAGCTTATAAATTTACGGTCATGGTGGTACCTTGCCTAACCGTGCTTTGCACGTCGATATAGCCTCCATGAGCACGAACAATTTCAGCGACAATGGCTAGGCCTAAGCCTGCTCCACCTGGGTTTCTTTCACGTGCTTCGGATGCTCTGTAAAACCGATCAAAAATATGCTTTTTCTGTTCTTCAGAGATCCCAGAACCAGTATCATTCACAGACAAAAACGCTGTCGCTGATCCTCGTCGACTCTCTCCTGTGGTTATTGTGATAACACCCGATTCTGAAGGCGTATACTGAATAGCATTCATCACAAGATTATAGATAATCTGTTGAATCATCGAACGATCACATTTCACAGGAGCGTAAACAAGCACATAACGCATCTCTTGGCCACGCGATAAAACATTAAGCTGTGAGCGCATACTATCCACAAGTTCAGCAAGATCCTCTTGTTTAATTTTCGGCTGTAGTCCCTCATCGAGCCGTGCCAATTGCAATAAATCACGAACAAGCGACTCCAAGCGCATCGTTTCCTGTTCCATCGTATTCAACGCCAGTCGAACGCTTGATAACTGCCCAGAATAGATTCGCGCTGGTGAAAAATCGCCATCAAACTCATCATCTTCATCGTTGACATCGACTTGAAATAATTGAATCTCTTCTTCATAAGACGCTACCCTTCTTAGCAATACTTCCGTAAATCCACGAATCGCCGTAAGCGGCGTCCGAAGTTCATGCGATGCAGCTGACACAAATTGCTTCATGCGTGTTGCCGATGTTTGTTCTTGTTCTACCGCTCTTGCGAGTTGATCCAATGCTTCATTCATCACTTCAGCTAGTCGTTCCATGTCGCGCGGTCCCATCATAGGGAAACGCTCCTGAAAGGCGCCTTTGCGAATTCGTTCAGCTGTTTGCATAAATTGATTCAGCGGTTTTAGTGGAGCTCTTACTACAGGAAATAACAAAGCTGCCGCTAAAAGTAACACTAAAATGCTGATGCCCAAAAACAGAACCGTTTGTCCAGAAACAATTGGGTAGAGCAATGAAGATAAATAACCAAGTTCCACATACCCTACAACAGTTTTGTTCACAAACACAGCTGCGAATAATAAAATTTGCCCATGATCTTCACGGACAATCATATTAGCATCTGATCCAAACGCTGTTGGTTCCAGTGAATTGCTACCTGTATTCGTCAAAACAGCCTGGACATCTTTTTTTGTTACATTCATCAGATGAACTGGATCATACTTTGATGACCGTTCACCTAGATCGCGCAAGTTTTTATCATACAATCGAACGTTAATACCACGCACATTGAGTGTATACAACAAATTTGGTGCCACCTGTGAAAAAGGCATTACCTGAAGTTGTCTGCCAATCAACGGCTCATTCAGTGCATCACGTAGGGCAAATGACAAGTTGCTTTGCCCCGCAACCACTAAGGCTCTTTCAAGCGATTGCACTTGAATAACTCCGATTAACACAAGCAAAATCGCTACCACGGCGGTATAACGTACGAACAATGCACGACTGAGCGTTGTTCCTTTAAATCTTGACCGAAGTAGGTGCATAAGCTACTTATTGTACGTCGATACGGTAACCCACACCACGGACCGTACGGATCAATTGTCGCTTGTGATCATTGAGTTTATGGCGCAAGTAGCGAATATAAACCTCAAGAATATTATCTTCCCCGTTAAAATCATTGCCCCACACATGCTTCATAATCTGCTCTCTAGGCAATGCCACACCTGGCGATTCAAGCAAAATCTCAAGCAACGTATATTCTGTTCGAGAAAGCGCTAATGACCTTCCCTCGTATCGAATCAATCGTTGTGCAGTGTCCACTTCAAATCGACCAATGCGTTTAACGGCCATAAGTTCCGGAAACTGACTGCGAAAACGCGCATCAATACGAGCTTTGAGTTCCGCAAAAGCAAACGGTTTTACCACATAATCATCAGCACCAGTGACAAGTCCACGTACTCGCTCATCCACTTCATCACGAGCTGTCAACATAATGATCGCCACACGGGCGCGCGTACGCATCAAACGACAAACTTCATACCCATCCATACCAGGAAGCATAATATCGAGCAAAACGACATGAGGACGAAAACTTTCCAAAAGTTGCATCGCTTCTTCGCCATCGCGGGCAGTCTTTACTTCATATCCTTCATCACGCAACCCGAAAAGTAAAAAATCACGAATACCCTGTTCATCATCCACGATCAGAATACGTCCTGGTCTTGATAATGACTGGTCATTACCTTCAGAAAACCCAAAACTGTGTTTTGGCGGTACCATCGTTCGCATGTCATTCATCGGCCTGCGCCTCCAAAATATTTCTACTTTTAAGTTCTATGGTTGCTTCGCTAAAAACCCAGTATAATGGGACTAGCTTTTTACATTATAAATCACTGAGGCAAGTAACTGTAGATTAGGATGGATTATCATGCAAAAGAAGCAACCTCACCCAGTTAAAAAGGTATCTGCACCCAAAAAGCCTCTTGCCTACGGTTTACCTCAACAGACGTCAAAAGGCAAGCCATCATCTCTCGCTAAGCGCCGCCGAAAAAAACTTCGCTGGGGTCGCGTACTTATGGTAACCATACTAGCCGCAGGTCTTGGCTATGTTAGTTTTTGGACCGCACGCGCGGGCCTTCCCCAACTCTACACAAAATTGCGCAGTGATTGGCAACAAGTAAGCAGTGCTCCATTGCCATACTCCAATCGCGCTTATCACCTTTTAACATCGGAGATAACTGCCTACCTACAAAAACAACCTAAAGGTTTTGCCGTAGCAGGCACAGATCTTGCTACAGGCGTTGCATTTGGCGTCCATCAAAATCAAGTAGTCAATGCCGCGCAAATGACTGCTCTTCCTGTATCGATCCTGCTTTATAGCGATATAGCGCAAGGCATTATCCATAAAAATGCGATCGTAACCTTGCAAGCAAGTGATCGTCAGGCGGGACCTGGTTACGTAAGCGGTATGCCCGTCGGCACGACATTTACCGTAACGCAATTAGCGCGAGCCGCTATTGTCGACAACGATGTTACAGCCATTGCGATGCTGATACGTTTTTTAGGCAGTGACCAAATCAACAGCTTCATGACTACGATGGGAACAAACAGTTCCATTTTGCAACCGCATTTGACGACGCCGTATGATTACTCCCTGTACCTTGATTATTTATATACCATGGATCAAGCACACCCACAGGCTGTTCGTCCTTTACTAAACGACCTAACGGTCACGCCTAGCGAAGGTCGCATTGCAACCATCGCAGGCGCAGACATTCAGGTCGCCCATGTGCTAGGCAATTGGCCGCATGAATTTCACGACGCCTCCATAATTTGGGTAAACGGACATCCCGTCACCCTAGTTATTACAAGTGACGGCGTGACATCGCAACAAGCTGCAACCGTAGAATCCCATATCGCTCGCCTTGTTGTACAATTTGAGAAAAAAGGATATTAACAGCACCCGTCTACGAAATTTCTGCTACAATCGCATTTTTTCAACCAAAGATCTCTTCAAATCCCATAATTTATAACTAAGATCAACATGATACACATGAGGATTTTTAGCTCGTAACGTCTCTTTAACCAATGTTGCGAGTTCCTCGTGCGCCGTCTCACGAATCTGTTCCAGCGTAGGCAATGTGTATACAAGTTCTCCATCCACAAAAATAGGGACAAGAAGTTCTCGGACGGTATAATTTGTAATAATTTTCTGCTTGTACGTATGAACAGGATCAAATAGTACAATAGGTTCCCCTGATGGCACATCTTCATCGTCTAACATAATCAGGTCCGCGTTGGCTTTGCCCTGAACATAAAATCGAACGACTTTCTTTTTACCAGGATTGGTCACCTTTACGGGGTTCTCTGACACCTTAATTCGCGGCACCAATTGACCACCGTCCCACTTAGCCGCCAACTTGTATACACACCCTAAAGCAGGACAATCCTTGGCCGTGATTAATGCGGTCCCCACTCCCCAACCATCGATAGGTGCTCCCTGCAGCAGCAAATCTCGAATAGTTTCTTCATCCAAATCATCCGAGACGATGATTTGCGTGTTTTCAAAACCGGCATGATCTAACATACGCCGTGTCTCTTTCGACAGGTATGCCAAATCGCCAGAATCGATACGAACACCAAGCAAATCGTAACCACGGGTACGCAATTCCTGCCCGATCAAAATAGCGTTTGGTACACCTGATTGAAGCGTATTATACGTATCGACAAGCAAAACTGCCCTATCTGGATATACCGAAATATAGGCGCGAAAAGCCTCCAACTCAGAGTCAAAACTTTGAATCCAACTATGCGCCTGCGTGCCAGACACAGGAATGGAAAAGTTAAACCCAGCTGATACATTGCTTGTGCTTGAACATCCACCAATGTAAGCAGCACGTGCACCGAATAATGCCGCACTCTCATTTTGTGCACGCCGCAAGCCAAATTCACTGATCGGTTGTGATGACTCGATCACTGCACTTCGTGTCGCCTGTACCATGCGTGCTGCCTTCGTCGCAATTAAACTTTGATGATTCATAAAACACAGCAGCGCTGACTCGATTAATTGCAGTTCAAAAATTCTTCCTTCAACACGAAGCATTGGTTCATATGGAAAAATCGGCGTTCCTTCAGGAATAGCGTACAAAGTTCCCGTAAAATGAAAATCGCGAAGAAGTTCAAGAAATAATTCGTCAAAATCCCCAGTCTTTCTCAGATAGTCAATCTCTTGCTCTGAAAAAGTGAGCGCATGAAGATACATGATCACTTGTTCCAAACCCGCACTCAACACATAACCATTACCACAAGGATTGACACGATAAAACAGATCAAAAACGACGCGATCATCCATCATATTGTTTTTGTAGTACCCATACATCATGGTTATCTGATAAAAATCGGTTAAAAGACCGTTGCCTTGGCTTTGATAGGCTGGCAGCATGCTAAGCTCTTTCACTGTTGTCGGCACGAGTTAATATGATCCCTCCTGCATTAGAATTCTAATGGAAGCTCTACATCCAGATCATGTAATAATTGCTGATGGATTTTTCCATTTGTTGCTGCAATATGGCGTGTATCAAGAGAAAAGGGTTGTCCCTCTACATTAGTAACAAGACCTCCAGCAAGCCGCACAAGTGTTGCTCCTGCTGTCACATCCCAAGCATTAAGATCATTCTCAAAGAACCCATCCAATCTGCCCGCTGCCACATAAGCAAGATGAATTGCAGCTGATCCAAGAGCTCTTACGTTGCGCACGTGATAGCCAAAACGCTTAATTTGTTCAGCGTTTTTTCCACGGTAGGCACCCGTCGGAAATCCGCTAGCTAAAACGGCGTTCCTCAAATTTGCTTCCGGCGAGACATGCATAGGTTGACCATTTAGCGTGGCGCCGGAAGCGTCACTTGCGCTAAACATTTCATCGCGCATGGGATCGTAAATAACACCGACTACATCCCGGCCTTCATACAGCAATCCGATCGAAACGGTGCAAACTGGAATTCCACGAATAAAGTTGAGTGTCCCATCGATTGGATCGACAACCCATAGAAAATCACGATTCGCCTCCGCTGCAGCACGCGTTGCAGCCTCAGAACCAGGAGCGACCCCTTCTTCTCCTAAAAATGAACTATCTGGGAATTCTTTTGATAAATATTTTTGGATAGCTTCTTGGCATGCTTTGTCCACTTCCGTCACCAAATCATATGGAGAAGATTTTTCCGTTGTCGTTGTCGGCCTGCCTATCCATTCACGAATCAACGTTCCAGCTATTCTTGCCGCTTTTTGGGCGACTCGTTCTGCTTGCAGAAGATCAAGCTCCATAGTCAAAATTCGCTCCTTTCGTTCGACAAATTTTTTGATAATTCCACGTGAAACGATTATACATAACGTTCGAACCTGCTTTAGGCATATGATAATCTTGTAAATCGATATAAATCATCAGGTACAAAGCCTTGCATGAGGAGGCACTTCCTTTCCATACCTATACTATACAAATTTCGAAACTAGAGATATAGTTTCTTCTATAAAGATAATGCTGGGTTTATCTTGGAGGAGAACTGGCTATGACGGAATGCGAATCTGAGTTGCAACATGAAATTACGCGACTACGCGTTTTAAACAGCTTACTTCGAACCATTAAAAACTCCCTAGATACGACAGAAATTCTTTTAGCTGCCCGGGATCATATTCTACAAGTTGTCTCGTTTGACCGCCTTGGTCTTTTAATCGCCGAGCCTAAAGGAAAGTATTGCATTATTCACGAACTTGTGACCAAGACAGGACTTGCCTTTTGCCCACCAGGGTCCATCATGGAGATCGCCGGAACAGCCATAGAGTGGGTATTTCAAGAACTGCAAACACAAAGTAATCCAGATCTCGAACGCGTTCGGGAGTTTTCAGAAGATGTCTACTTGTATAACGATAAAATCAACTCGATCGTCCGTGTCCCTTTTTTCCATGGCGGTACGGTCTTCGGTATCATGACCATCAAATCAACAGAAAAACACCATTTTACCGCACAAGACATTGCCTTTTTGCAGGAAGCGGCAGACCATCTCAGTGCCTCCTTATATTTTGCACGAATGGTCATGGATCTAAAACTCCAATCGCACACGGATCCTTTAACAGGGCTTTTCAATCGTCGCGCCTTGCATGAAATTCATGATGAACAAAGTTTACTTAATTTTATGGACAATCTGTTACTTGACTATGATTTTGGTGAAACCCTTTATTCTCTAGCCGTTCTCTTGATCGATGTCGATGATTTTAAAGGGTATAATGATACCTATGGGCATATTGAAGGGGATAAAAGATTAGAGGCGCTAACCAAAATATTGCGCTATGCAACTCCGGGACACCAATTGATTTTTCGATTTGGTGGCGATGAATTTGTCATCTTATTGCCCAACACAACAGAACTTGAAGCGCATAATATTGCCGTTCATATTCGGCAAGCCGCTGTAAAAAATGGCGATCATCGTGGCGAACCTATTCTTGTCAGCATTGGTATACATAATGATATTTGGCATGACATGTCCCATCTTCTCAAACAAGCCGATGCTATGATGTACGCCAATAAACGAAACCGATCTGAGGATGAAGTGAAAACCGTATGAAACAAATGGTACGACCATGTTGCTAGAACTATGCTCTTCCAATGCGATGGCAGAACTTATTTTTCAGTTGCAAGAGGACGGTAATGAAGTCATTTCATATCCCTGTCTTGATCGTTGTGAACGTTGTATTGATTTCCCATTCGTTTACGCTGATGGCATGCTTGTTGAAGGCCCCGATACCATAACGGTAACCCAAATAATCAGCCTGTTACAAATGATGGATGAAGACTAAAACACCCTGCCTAAAATAATATGGCCGGGTGTTTTTCTCTTGATATTGCCATTATAATACAGTGGATTTTTCTTCCTCAAACACGCGAATCGTACGATTCAACATCCCCTTGACATAGGCAATCGCCACACCGAAATTAGTGATCGGTACGCCTTGATCCTTCGCCTTTTGTAACCGACTTGTCACTTGTCGACGATTGAACATACAGGCACCACAATGAACAATCAATTGAAACTGTTCGAGATCCTCTGGAAAATCAATGCCCGTACTCACTGTCACGCTCAGCTTTCCACCTGCTCGTTCGCTAAGCCACTGCGGTAATCTTTGCCTTGCAATATCCCCTTCAAGTGCATGGTGCGTACAGGCTTCCGCAATTAAGATGCGATCGTGAGGACGCAGTGAATCAATCGCTCGTGCGCCTTCTACCAACAAACGCAAATCACCTTTATAGCGCGCAAGCACCATAGAGAATGACGTTAATAATACTTGATCTGGGACAACATGCTTCACTTGTTCAAATACCTGTGCATCGGTTATCACAAGATTTGGGTCACGCTTTAATGAAGCAAGAAGACCAGGTAATTCCGCATCGGTGACCGTTAGTGCAGTTGCATGATGATCAAGTAGATCACGGATAATCTGCACTTGGGCTAATTTGAGCCGGCCTTTAGGTGACTGAATGTCTGGGGGGGCAACAAGAACCACCAGATCCCCACGTTTGACAATATCGCCAATCAGCGTAGCGTGATCTGCATCGATAGGTGCATAGGTTTGAATCACCTTTTTCAATTCATCGATATAGAGATGCTCTGTGGCACTCACCTTAACAAAAGGAATATCAAAATACTCATGCCAAAAAGCCACATCAACGTCCTTCTCGTCGATACGATTGATAACGCCGATCACAGGAATCTTGCGACTCCTAAGATCTTCGTACCATTCCCGTTCCAAAGTCCAATCCGTACTTTGTGACGTAAATACAAGCACGGCGAGATCAGTTCGATCCATCACCTGTTTGGTCTTACTGACGCGCAAAGCGCCGATCGCGCCATCATCATCCAAACCTGCTGTGTCGATGAGCATAACAGGTCCGATGGGGAGAATCTCCATTGATTTATAGACAGGATCCGTCGTTGTGCCCGCAACATCAGATACGATAGCAATCTGCTGACCAGTCAATGCATTGACAAGACTTGATTTACCAACATTGCGACGCCCCAAAAATGCGATATGCAGACGACTAGCCTGTGGGGTCTTCAACACAAAGCATCACTCCCCGTTATATAGCTTACTTATTGGTCCACTTTCACTAAAAACGCAGGTCCCGTTCACCTTGCATAACGCGTGCTAGGCGATTCATCGTGGCTTTGCGCACCGGTTCCCTCACAATCTGCTCCATGTGGTGCTCAATCAAAGCGTCGCCTAAGGTCTGCAACTCTGCATCACCATAATCGAGTTGATACTCTTTAAACGTAAGCATGGCATTGGGCTGACAAACGTTTTGAATCTGGCCCGACTTCGCAAGTTGCATAAAGCGATCACCTGTACGCCCTTCTCGATAGCAAGCTGTACAATAACTTGGAATATAGCCTCCTTTGGCGAGACTCTTAATAATCTCCAAAAGAGAACGATGATCCCCGACTTGAAATTGTGGTGTGTTCCCATTCCCATGTCGGTACTCATCCGTATAACCTCCAACACCCGTGCATGACCCCGCACTGATCTGAGAAATACCAAGGGAGAGTACTTCATCGCGATAAACAGGATCTTCTCTCGTAGAAAGAATCATACCTGTATAAGGAACAGTCAGACGTAGCACAGCGACAACCTTCTTGAAATCCTCATCGCTGACCAAGTGTTCGTACTTGTCAAGATCCACATTTTCCGCTTTTCGCAACCTTGGTACAGAAATTGTATGTGGACCAACACCAAGTTCCTGATCAAGGTGCTCTGCGTGCATCAACATAGCAATTGTTTCGTAACGAAAATCATATAATCCATACAACACACCGATTCCAACATCATCGATGCCAGCTTTCATAGCCCTGTCTTGCGCAGTAGTATGCCAATCATAGTCATGCTTAGGACCATTAGGATGCATTTTGGCATAAGTTGGACGATGATAAGTTTCCTGAAATAAGATATACGTCCCAATCTGCGCATCTTTGAGTTTTTTGTAATTCTCCTCTGTTGTGGCTGCTATATTAATATTCACGCGCCGAATGCTGCCATTGTTAACTTTCACAGCATAGATGGTTTTGATCACATCCAGCATGTAATCAATGGAACAGTTGACAGGGTCTTCTCCCGCTTCAATGACCAACCGTTTGTGACCAAGGGATTCCAAAACTTCTACCTCCGATGCCACTTCTTGCATCGTCAACCGCCGCCGACCAAAACTATCATTGGTGTGTTTGTACCCACAATACTCGCAGTTGTTCACGCAATGATCACTTACGTATAAAGGAGCAAACAATACAATGCGTTTACCATAGATCTTCTCTTTAACTTCTTTGGCTACGTGAAAAGCTTCTTGCCAAAGATCTTGTTCCTGCATATGCAAAAGCACGGCTGCTTCTCGATGTGACAGACCTTTAGCGAGACGGGCTTTAGCCAACAATTCGGTCACATAAGCACGATCCCCTTGCATTTTTTTCGCAAAAACAAGTGATTCTTGAATCTCGGCATCGTCGATAAAAGAAGCGATTTGTCGCGTAGTCATTGAGTACCCCTCCAGTACAACAACCTAGTTAATGGCGTGCTCGTTGCTGGTAATGCGTGTGCAACAATTCATGGCTCAAATGGCTGTTGGGTTCACCGAGAAACTCTTCATACACGCGCATAATATCTGGGTTCTTGTGAGATTTTCGCACAGGCATATCTTTGTCTTCGGCATAGATTGCTTTGGTTCGAAGTTCCTTAACATCCACGTGTTCTCGAATTTTACTATTGACAATTGGTTGTCCACCACCTGCGACACAACCGCCTGGGCAAGCCATTACCTCGATAAAGTGGTACGTTTTTTCACCTCGTTGTATCATTTGCATCACCTTTTTAGCATTAGCTAAACCATGAACGACAGCGGTACGAAGAAGCATGCCGTTTGGCAATAGCAATTCGGATTCCTTGATACCCTCTAATCCGCGAACTGCGGTATAGTCCACCTTATCAAGTTCCTCGCCCGCCAATACTTCATATACAGTCCTCAATGCTGCTTCAGCAACACCGCCAGTGGCGCCAAAAATAACACCCGCACCGCTTGCTCTCCCAAAAGGATCATCAAACTGATCATCCGGAAGATGGACAAAATCGATACCAGCTTGCTTAATCATCCTAGCAAGTTCCCGTGTCGTCAGTACATAATCAACATCTCGCATGCCTTCATACGACAATTCTTTCCGCTGTTGTTCGAATTTCTTAGCTACACACGGCATGATTGATACTGTTACGATGTTTTGCGGTGCGATACCGATTTTGCTTGCAAAATAACTTTTAATCATCGCACCTTCCATTTCATGCGGTGATTTGCAGGTGGACAGATGATTGATCATATCCGGAAAGTTATGCTCAACAAACTTCACCCATCCTGGGCAACACGACGTCATTAAGGGTAAGTTTTCACCACTTTCTAAACGATGAATTAACTCGGTACCCTCTTCCATGATCGTTAAATCAGCACCAAAGTCTGTATCAAAAACAAGATCAAACCCGACCATGCGCAATGCTTTGACCATTTTTCCTGTGACACGCGTGCCAATCTCCATTCCAAATTCTTCACCAAGGGCAATCCGTACCGCAGGCGCGGTCTGCACGATGACTACCTTACCCTGGTCAGCAATCGCATCCCACACCTCATCCATTTGTTCTCGCTCTGTCAAAGCCCCCACAGGGCAAGCCATAATACATTGCCCGCAATTGACACACACAGATTCACCCAAAGAACGGCCAAAAGCAGGTCCAATGACTGTCTCAAAACCGCGATTGATGAGCCCGATGGCACTAACAGATTGAACATCAGAACATATGGCGATACACCGTCCACACAACACACACTTTTCCGCATCACGCACTAAAGAGGGGGATACATCATCAAGTGGCTTTCGTGTACGTTTACCCTGATACTGCATCGAATGGACATGCAGATCACTGGCAAGTGTCTGCAGTTCACAATGGCCACTTCGAGAACATATCGTACATTCCTCACGATGATTCGATAAAATAAGTTCAACGATGGTCTTTCTTGCTTCGCGCACTTTTTTCGTATTGGTCTTGATGTCCATGTTTTCTTGTGCAACAAGTGAACAAGACGCCAGCAACTTTGGTCCTGCTTCAACTAGGCACACGCGACACCCAGATGGTTGATTAATCTCCTTCAAAAAACATAACGTTGGTATTTGCACACCGGCTTGCTTTGCCGCTTCAAGCACCGTCGTTCCTTTTTGCACCTGAACATCAGTACCATCAATCTTCAATGTTACGATATCGTCCACTGCCCTCACCTCGCGTCATCGACTGGCTACTGCGGCAAAATTACACACTTTTACGCAGGTACCACAACGAATACATACATCATCTTTAATGGTGTGAACGTCTTTTAAAACGCCTTCGATCGCATCGACGGGACAGTTTTTGGCGCATACACCACAGCCCTTGCATTTATCAGGATCGATGGTAAAGTGCACAAGGGATTTACAAACACCGGCTGGGCAGCGTTTTTCAACCACATGAGCCACATATTCATCGAAAAAATATTTCAAGGTGGATAACACGGGGTTAGGTGCTGTCTGCCCCAAACCGCATAGAGATCCTGCCTTAATCTGTTGCCCAAGTTCTTGCAACGAGGAGAGGTCTTCCATCGTGCCTTTGCCCACCGTAATTTTTTCAAGAATTTCAAGCAGACGCAGCGTCCCAATACGACATGGAGCACACTTACCGCAAGATTCATCTTTCGTAAAATCAAGATAAAATCTTGCGACATCCACCATACATGTATCTTCATCCATGACGATCATGCCGCCAGAACCCATCATCGATCCTAACGAAGTCAATGTATCGTACTCGATGGGCGTATCTAAATGCTCTTGCGTCAGGCATCCACCAGATGGACCACCCGTCTGCACGGCTTTGAATCGTTTGCCTTTGGGAATGCCGCCGCCAATATCAAAAATAACCTGTCGTAACGTCGTTCCCATAGGAACTTCAGCGAGACCTGTATGATTGATGTTGCCACCTAGTGCAAACACCTTCGTACCTTTACTGCGCTCTGTCCCAATACTTGAAAAAAAGTTTGCTCCCTTTGAAATAATTGGTGCAATATTAGCCAATGTTTCAACGTTGTTAATGACTGTCGGTTTTCCCCACAGTCCTCTTACAGCAGGAAAAGGGGGCTTGGGGTTAGGCATACCTCGTTTTCCTTCAATTGAGTTCATCAATGCCGTTTCTTCACCACAAACAAATGCACCTGCGCCCAAACGAATCTCAATGTCAAAGTCAAAACCTGATGCAAATAGATTTTTTCCTAATAGTCCGTACTCTCGTGCTTGCGCAATAGCGAGGCCAAGGCGTTGTACAGCAACAGGATACTCCGCGCGCACATAAATGAATCCCGTCGTAGCACCGATGGCATAACCGCCGATCGCCATGGCTTCAAGAACTGAGTGCGGGTCGCTTTCAAGTACGGAACGGTCCATGAACGCCCCAGGATCACCTTCATCTCCGTTACAAACAATGTATTTTTGAGCGTTTTTTTGCTGAGCCGCAAATTCCCATTTACTACCTGTAGGGAATCCACCGCCACCACGCCCACGCAATCCAGCCTGTTTGATTTCTTCGATCACTTCCCCAGATGTCATCATCGTGAGTGCTTTGGCCAACGCTTTATAACCGTCTGCAGCAATGTATTCATCGATATTCTCGGGATCAATAATTCCGCAATTACGTAATGCGATGCGTTGTTGGTCGTGAAAGAACGGTATATCATCAATCGCTTCTATCCGCTCACTGTGCAACTCGTCTTCAGGTGCGATCAGCCTTTGCACTGGGGTACCCTGAATTAGATGAGCGTGAACAATCTCCGACGCATCTGCAGCTTTAACACGGCTGTAGATGAAACCTTCCGGATAGACAATCACGATCGGCTCAAATTCGCACAATGACAGACAACTTACACGAGTTAGTTCAACCTGATCGCTGATTCCGTTTTTCATCATTTCACGACGCAGCATCTTATATAAATTTTTATCCGCCGCTAGTGCATGGCAGTCCGTTCCATCACAAACCACAACTTGGCGCGTAAACATAGCCATAGCCGTAAACCTCCTTTCTAGCTCGGAAGCTCAGTGTAGTCATTGAGCAATCTGTCATTTGCCACGTGCAATGTATACTCTTGAACCACATGACCACCAAGGATGTGTTCAACCATCACACGTTGCATGCGTTCAGGAGTCATCTTTACATACGTCACTTTGTCATGCTTAGGAACAAAGACATCAACAAGAGGATCCAACCTACACATGCCAATGCATCCTTTGCGAACAATTTGTACGTCCACATCGGCACGATTTTTCCATTCACTCCATAAGAGATCCATCACAGCCTGAGATCCTGCTGCAATTCCACCCGTCGCCATACATGCGGCGATCCGGATTACCGTTTTATCCTGGTTGTGTTCTTTAGCTAAAAAAGCAATACGATCGAGTTGTTCGACCGTCATCATGCTTCATCCCGCCCCTATCGATATTGCTGCACGATTTTTGTTGCATCATCTGGTAAGAGTTTCCCATGAACATGATCTTCGATCGCAAGTACAGGTGCCAATCCGCAGGCACCGAGGCATCGCATCGCTTCAAGGGTAAACTTACCGTCACTCGTCGTTTTTCCTACCTCAACGTGCAATTCTTCACTTAATTTTTGCAGCACCGCTTGTGAACCTTTCACATAGCAGGCTGTACCAAGACATACACGAATAACATGTTCACCTTTAGGCTCAAGGGAGAAAAATGAATAAAATGTTGCTACACCATAGATTTCGGACATCGGCACTTGCAATCCATCTGATACTACTTGCAAAGCATCTTCTGGCAGATAGCCAAACATATCTTGAATATCATGCAGTACCGGAATAAGTGCACCTTGCACCCCACGATGTCGTTCTATCGCGCGCAAGATGCGCTCACGATGTTCTAGCCCGCCACAACATGAATTTTCTTTCGCGTGTGGCTCCACTTGCCCCATAAGTCTCAGCTCCTTTAGCCGAAAAAGGTTGTGACACATTTCACATTAAAGGGCGTACAGAGAGGGCTTATCAGAATGTCAGCCACCTTGAGCCATCATGCAAAACATGTTCACCTTGAGAATATGCCATCTCATCGGTGTATGCATGACACAAATGAATCAAATTTTGTTATGGAAAATTCATCACCACTAACTATGATATACTCTTAATCTCCATACTTATGGCAGGAGG
This sequence comes from Caryophanales bacterium, assembly GCA_027343965.1. Taxonomy (GTDB): domain Bacteria; phylum Bacillota; class Bacilli; order Alicyclobacillales; family SLC66; genus JAKACU01. The sequence goes on from DAHWJX010000152.1 coordinate 19,678, forward strand.
CTTTTTATGACTCAGGACATTGACCTTGAACAGCATCATCTTGAAGAAGTCAAAAAGCAGATCCACATAGATATCGAACACCAGACAAAACATATACAACCCACACGCGATTTTACCGAGCGCGTCATTAATTCACTGCGCGAAAAACAGATCAAGCAGATGCATAAATCGATTGAACATCCTTATTTCGCGCAGGTTACATTCTCGGATAACAATCAGAAAGAATGCATTGAACACGCCTATATCGGTCGTTTTGGGCTATTTGAACCTGTCACACTCACGCCTATCGTCATTGATTGGCGTGCACCCATGGCTAATTTATACTATGAAGATGCCTTTGTTCAGGTTCCGGTCATCATCGACCAACGAGAAACTCTATTTTTTGACGTTAAGCAAAAACGCCAATACGAGATTCAA
>DAHWJX010000012.1:0-15691 GCA_027343965.1 Caryophanales bacterium
CATTCGCAAAGGCTCGTTTGACTTTTCAAAAGAACATATTCTCGAGGCCGTCGATGGCAGTCTCAAAAGACTGAAGACAGACTATCTAGACGTCTTGTTGCTACACCGTCCTGATGCCCTTGTCGAACCAGAAGAAGTTGCGGAAGCTTTTGATACCCTAGCAAGTGCAGGTAAAGTGCGCCATTTTGGTGTCTCAAACCAAAAACCCATGCAGATTGAACTGTTAAAGAAATTCGTCAAACAACCCATCGTTGCCAATCAATTGCAATTGAGCATCACGAACGCCACGATGATCTCAAATGGTATCAACGTTAATATGGAAAACACAGCTGCTGTAGATCGCGATGGCAGTATACTTGATTATTGCCGACTTCACGACATTACGATTCAACCATGGTCTCCATTTCAGTATGGCTTCTTTGAAGGCGTATTCCTCGATAATGACAAATTTCCTGAGCTCAATGCTAAAATCAATGAAATCGCTGCTAAGTATGAAGTGAGTAACACCACGATTGCGATTGCGTGGCTCTTGCGTCATCCGGCTCATATGCAACCGATCACCGGCACGATGAACATAACGCGCATACTTGATTGTTGCAAGGCGGGCGATGTTACCTTGACACGCGAAGAGTGGTACGAAATCTACCGCGTAGCAGGCAACATTCTTCCTTAAGCAAGAAATAGAGCCAACTCAAGTCAATCCACCTGAGTTGGCTCTCGTATCTACAGTGCGTTAGCGTTTTGTGAACGAGACCTCTCGCCAAATACAATACCAGCCAAAATGAGAACAACACCAATCCATGTTGATACGGACACGGATTCATGGAGAATCCATACCGCCAAAACAATGGCAACAGGCAATTCGATACTTCCTAAGATGGCCGCGGCGCCACCGCCAATTCGCGGAATACCGATACTAAACAGCAACGTTGGTACTGCCTGACTTAACAAACCGATCGCAATCCCATAGCCCCACATGTGTCCCATCGAAACGAACACCGCTGTCGAAGGGTGCTCAAACACGGTCACTAAAATAGTTGATACCGTGGTGATTAAAGCAGTCCGAAAGAGCGGCGATGTAGCTGTGTTAACCATACCATTCACATAGAGAAAGAGTGCATACGACAACCCGCTTAACAAACCAAACGCAATGCCTAACCAAGTAATATGTTGGTGAATTGTACCTGTGATGCCTACGGCCAAGAGAGTACCCACGACAATCGTGATGATAGAAATCATCTGTAACCTTGTTGGTTTTTGTCGCGTTATGGCAAAATCGATAACGAATGTCATCCAAGAAAACTGAAATAACAAGATCATAGCCAACCATGCTGGCAGCATATAGAGTGAAATATAGTAAAAAACGGCTGTTCCAGCAGCGAAAACTCCTAATAAAACAACATGAATCCAGTCTTTACGGGAGATCGTTGACAGGTGATGCCTTGCAAACAAAAGGATCATCATCCACAAAATCAAGACCGCAAAATAAAATTGGCCTAACGTTACAGCATTTGCTGCAAAGCCATGACCATATGCTATTTTTACGATCGCTGATACGCATCCATAACTGGCTCCCCCTAAGAGCACAAGTAACGCATAAAACCCTTGATGGGTCGTCGTTTGATTCTTCATACCTTACCTCCGTTAAATACAAAAAAGGGACTGCACTTCAAGGTATCCTACGATGCCCTAAAGTTGCAATCCCACTGTTTGTTAAAACTTACGCAACGTTTGCTGCTTGTGGACCTTTAGGGCCCTGAACGATATCAAATGTTACGCGTTGGCCTTCTTCGAGGGACTTGTAGCCATCTCCTTGAATAGCGCTGAAATGCACGAATACATCTTCTCCGCCTTCAACTTCGATGAAACCAAAACCCTTTTCAGAGTTAAACCATTTTACGATACCTTGACTCAAACTAATTCCTCCTGGTGCTACCTGAGCACGTCATTTGTTCATTGTTTGCGGAAACTAATAAAGCCATTCTACTCTGCACCAACAATGAGGCGCAAAAAGAACGGCTCAACGTATTTACACACAGATGATTAATCCTGAACATCCTTATCATATAGCATTTGTTTCGGATTGTCAACGAGGATTTATGCCCAGTTTTGCGGGTGGTCCGCACTCACTACATGTGCTGCCTGAGCATTCAAGGATACTTGCTCAGTGTTTTTACAACCAGGAATTACTGCGGTAACTGCTGGTTGCTGTAGACACCATGCAAGCGCCCATGTGGCCATATCGACATCTTGAGGTACTTCTGTTTGCCGAATCTGCGCAACCATTTCGAGTTTTCTTCTGGTATCTTCCGCATTGTGTCGATTGCGAACATCCGTTTTGGCAAAAACTGCACCAGGTTTGTATTTGCCGCTTAGATAGCCACTAGCTAACGGGACGCGAGCAAGCACGCCCAAATCCTGTTCGATGCACGCTTTAAATACGCGCTCTTCAGGCTTGCGATCCAACCGATTATATACTACTTGAATAGCTTGTACACCTACACGGCTCGACGCTTCTGTTTGATGGAGATTATCATTGCTACCAATCGACGTACCGAGATGTCGAATTTTCCCCGCCTGCACTTGCTTATCAAGCAACGTCCAAAGATCGTCTTGATCAAACGCTTCATCCGATCCAGAATGGAACTGATAAAGATCAATATAATCCGTATGCAGTGCTTTTAAAGAAGCATCAAGTTGTTGTAATACATCGTTGGGGGTCCAAAGTTGCAGCCGCTCAAAACGTCCGTTAAATGCATGGCCAAATTTTGTAGCCAGAACCCAATCTTCACGATTTCGACGAGACAGATAATGGCCTATGAAAGCTTCTGACAAATGATCTCCATAACATTCGGCCGTATCAATCAAATTGATACCCTCTTCATGTGCACGATCGAGAATCGCATCAGCCTCGGCCTGTGAGAAATCCTGTCCCCATTCACCTCCAAACTGCCAAGTTCCAATACCAATGACCGAAACTTTCAAGTTCGTTTTCCCTAATTTACGATATTTCAAGATGATCGCCTCCATGTCGCTCGCTGTCTAAATGCGTCATTTGTGCCACGGGATATCTTTCTCCAGCAACCGCATTTGGAGGAACAGCCTTTTCTATACGCCGTATATCCTCTTTCGACAACTTACTCGTGAGTGCTTCAAGAGCATCGTTGAGATGATCTCTACGTCTTGCCCCAATGAGTGGGATGATATCATCACCACGAGACAATACCCAGGCAATACTTAATTGCGAAACGGAAAGGCCTTTTTCACGAGCAATCACACGTAAAGCATCGACCAATTTAAGATTGTTATTCAAGTTCTCATTTTGAAACCGGGGAATACCACTTCGTATATCCCCTTGCAAAATTTGATCTTTCTTAAAATTGCCACCTAATAATCCACGAGATAGTACGCCATAAGCCGTAATACTGACGCCAAGCTCCCTTGCAGTAGGCAGGATTTGCGCTTCTATGTTACGGGACATTAGAGAATATTCGATTTGTACATCCGTGATTGGGTGCACTTTACTGGCACGACGAAGTGTGTCAGCCGCAACTTCGGATAAACCAATATACCTCACATAGCCAGCTTGAATCATATCTGCAATCGCTCCAACGGTTTCTTCAATAGGAACAGCTGGATCCACACGTGCTGGTCGATAGATATCGATATAATCCGTACCGAGTCGATTGAGCGTGTATGCTAGAAAATTTTTCACCGCTTCAGGACTGCAATCATATCCGGAAAATGGCCCAGCAGGTGTTCGTAAAGCACCAAACTTCACACTTAAACAGACATTTTTGCGATTTCGTCCTTGCAGGGCTTCGTGAATCAGTAGTTCATTGTGCCCCATTCCGTAAAAATCCCCCGTGTCAAGAAGTGTAACACCAGCTTCCAGCGCAGCATGAATGGTTGCTATACTTTCTTTTCGATCAGATTGTCCGTACATGCCTGACATTCCCATACAGCCCAAACCAAGGTGTGAAACCATCGGACCTGACTTACCAAGTTTTTGCGTCTTCATAGTGTCCTCCGATTATGTAATGGACGTGCTCAGCGACACAATTCAAGCCGACTCCCTCTGATCTTAACTGCTACTCGTAACCCGTACGTCAACGCTGAAACGGATTAAACACTTCACGCGGATTGGTCACACGAATATGTCGTGCAAAGTAGGGATACACTTCAGCGATCCGTTCATACATTTGGTAAGCAATTTCCCGGTAACTAAAATGCCCCGCTGAACCTGTTCGCAGTTCAACGATGTACGCAGCTTCTGCAAGATCCATCTGATGTAGAGAGCGGCACACGGTCCCGAGCGGCAAGAGATACTCCAATTCATCACTGAAGATAGTCTGTAAACTCTTCAATTGTGCAAAATGAGTATCCATATCATCTCTATACACGCGCTCAAGAGGCGTATTACAAATCGGATCAGGCATGATGTAGTCAAGTTCTATACTCGGCTTTTGCAGAATTTTCGTGACCTTACGATGCCGATTCAAGTCGCGAAACGATCCGATATCCATCGCGATATCAAAAACGAGCGGAGCCGCAGTAAGCTCTCTTAGCCAGGCATCATGATTTCCTCGATGCAAAAAGGCAATACGTAGGATATCTTCCTTTTGCGCTTGCGCCAAATCCATCACCACAGCGCGAATTTGTCGATACGATAAGTGAGACACGCTATAAAGCAGCACCGTGCATGCGTGCGTCAGTGGATCGCCTTGTTCAACAAATAATTGCACGCCATAGGACGTCTCTGGTGAAATCCCTTCAAGAAACGACTTTGCAATCTGTTGCAAGTCCTTTCGGGTCTCTTGTAAAAACGGACTCGCTTCGGTGTACTTAGCAAGCGTTGGAAGAAGCGGCCCCGGGTTGAGGCTAAGGTTATCCTTCATCACCGAAAATAAGACAGGGTCATTCTGCACTACGGCACTGCGCATATCCGTTGCGATATCGCGAATTTCCGCAAGATCATGGCTCATGAGCCGACTGATTTGCTTCTCCAAGGTTCGAGCACTTGTAATCTGACCGAGACTTGTCAATGTCCCCAATGGTAGCCAGTACCTTGCCACATCAAAAGAACGTGCCTTCATTGTTCGAATATACGTACTTTGGGCCATCGTATCCGGCTTAGGATACTGTTGCTGCAATAACTGCAACGTGTGTTCGGTAAAATCCGCATACCGCAAAAATAATTGTTCCATAAGAGCATGGTATGCATCCGGCGCATTGGCGGGGGTATAATACATGTCCTTAGTAAAGCTTTGGTAACGAGTCGAACGTTCCTGACCATCCCAAAGGGGCTCATCGACGACAGTCAATGCAGCTAAAATTGAGATGTCCTCTATGGCCAAGGCCACATGTGCCAGATCAGCGATAGACCCATGCCCATATTGAAAGTAAAACGTGTTTAAAAATTGCTCCGCCCTTTGCACCGACAACTCAGCCATGCTCTGTGCAAGTGACATGCTCGATCGACTGTATTTTGCCATGCCATAGGCTAGCACCTCGGCGCTATCCCCTGCTACCGAATACACTTTATGCGTCATGGGTTAACTCCCTTACACCATTATTTTACAAATGTCATTTGTAAAATCAACGGGATCCTGGATCGGCAATCCTTCGATCAGCAAAGCTTGATTGTACAGCAAATTCGTATAAAGACTCAGTTTTTGCCGATCTAGTTCAAAAGCCGTCTTTAATGAACTAAACACATCATGATGAATATTGATTTCTAACACCTTTTCTGCCTTAACGTTTTGACTGTTCGGCATAGCCTTTAGTACCTTTTCCATTTCAATAGTCAGATCGCCATCGGCTGTCAAGCATACCGGGTGATTCTTCAGTCGCTTAGAAATGCGAACGTCTTTTACCTTATCACCAAGAATACTCTTCATCTCATCGAACATCGCTTGGCTATCTTGTGCTTCTTTTTCCGTTTGCTCGTGATTTTCGTCTGCATCAATACCTAAATCACCGCTAGAGACTGACTTAAATTCCTTTTCTTTGTACGTCATCAGCATTTTGATGGCAAACTCATCGACATCTTCAATGAAGTACAAAATCTCATATCCTTTATCAAGCACAAGCTCAGTTTGCGGTAACTTTTCGATCCGATCGTACGTATCGCCTGCTGCGTAATAAATATATTTTTGATCTTCGGGCATGCGCGAAACGTATTCATCCAGGGTGACCAATTTCTTTTCCTTCGAAGAATAAAACATCAAGAGATCCTGCAAGACATCTTTATTACTGCCATAATCACTGTAAACTCCATACTTCAGTTGCGTACCAAATGATTGATAAAACGTCTCGAATTTCTCTCGCTCATCTTTTAGCATGCGTTGCAACTGACTTGTGATCTTACTCTTTATATTTTTCGCGATTAATGCCAATTGCTTGTCTTGTTGCAATATCTCTCTGGATATATTCAAAGACAAATCTTCCGAATCGACCATGCCTTTGACGAAACTATAATAATCCGGAAGAAGATCTGGAGATTTACTCATGATCAGCACTCCGTTTGAATACAGTTCCAATCCCTTTTCATATTCCTTAGTGTAGTAATCAAAGGGAGTATGCTCAGGGATATACAGGATGGCGTTATAACGTACAGCACCATCTACGCTGATATGGATATGTTGCAAAGGCTTATCAAAGCCGTAATGTTTCTCCATGTAAAAATTTTGATAATCTTCATCCGTCAGTTCATTTTTGTTCTTTCTCCAGATTGGTACCATGCTATTGACTGTCTGTTCCTCTTGATACTCCTCAAACTCACCTTCACTGCCGTCTTTTGGACGTCGATCGGTCACATCCATTTTGATCGGATAACGAATAAAATCAGAATATTTTTTGATAATCGATCGTAAGCGATACTCATCCAAATACTCATCAAAGTTCTCGTCTTCGGTACTCTCTTTAATTTTCAAAACGATTTCGGTGCCAACCGTATCCTTTTGATCAGGAACAATCGTATAGCCATCCGTACCGGAAGATTGCCACTTAAATGCTGTATCACTTCCCAAAGCTCTGCTCGTCACAGTGACTTCGTCTGCGACCATAAATGCCGAATAAAAACCCACACCAAACTGCCCAATGATGTCATGACCATCTTTCGCGTCATTATCACGCTTAAATGTTAAAGATCCACTTTGTGCAATGACTCCGAGGTTATTTTCCAGTTCCTCTTTGGACATGCCAATGCCAGTATCTGACACCACCAGCGTACGAGATTCCTTGTCAGCAACCACTTTTATGTAATAATTGTCTTGGTCAAAAACTAACGTAGTATCCGTCAGTGCCTTGTAGTAAATTTTGTCAATGGCATCGCTCGCATTGGAAATCAGTTCCCTCAAAAAAATTTCACGATGAGAATAAATCGAATGAATCATCATTTCTAATAATCGTTTGGATTCCGCTTTAAAAGGTGTTTTTTCCACAGTAACGACTCCTCTCAACCTGTCTCACAGCGTAAATTGTTAGCACTCATTAATACAGAGTGCTAATACTGTTTATTTTACATATCTTTTTGTTTTCGTCAATTTCATGTCTTCGTAACTCGGCACGTTGGAAAAAAGAGACTCGCACCAACAAAAAGCGTGCAAATCTCTTCCCTGCGTACAATTTAGTTGCGCCAATCATCCGTGCGAACTGGGCTAGCTTGCTGCAAACCATGGGTGTTAAAATCAGCGCCGTAACATGGTGTTCCTAGCTACTGGCGCCAAGATTCATCAAACGGCGCGTCAGCGGATATTGCTTTATTACTTTTATTCCCTCTGACCAAAAGAAAATGCTGCGGTTAACTTCGCCACATCAGGTGTCCCAAGTCCCGTTGCAGGATTGTAGATGGTTCCCTGCGTTCCAGTATAGTACAAATTATCGTTACTGGTACCCGTCGCATCAAGCGGCGTAAACGGTGAATTTGATTGCTCTGCAAATCGATAAATTTGCGGATTCCAAAAACCTACGCGTGCACCATTGCTTTCATTAATTAACGCCGCAATCCCATTTAACTGAGGAGCCACAAAGCTCGTGCCACCCCAGCCGACACTCCAGTTATCACCGCCAAATAACGTACTATAAACCGTATACCCGGTATCCGGATCACCATCCATAGAAATGTCAGGCATTGCTCGACCACCGTTACTCTGACCGGAAATAACCTCTGGATTCACATGAAACGTCCAACTGGTGTCATTATTCGTCGGCGTAAACCACTGCACTGCGTGAAAGTGATCGACACCGCTAACGCTCTGTTGATAGTTCGGTTCTGAAAAGATGTTGCTATACCCGCCATTGCTGCCACCTATAGCCAACTCAGCCCAAGTCTGTTCACTAGACGCTCCAAACTCCTTCCATAAAGGATAGAGATAATCGTAACCCCAGGCTCTCTCTTGAGGGATTGAAATTCCTAGTTGCTGGAAAATCATGCTGTCAGACGTCGGCAACGTGGTTCCACCAGCCGCAGTCACATAAGGACTATCTGCAGGATTTCCGACGCTAAGGTCTGTTGTACCGACATCGCTGACTGCTTGATACGCGCCGTAGTCACCAGTAGCAGCGAATGAGCTGATGCCTTGCGCCGCTGCTTCTTCAAATGCTTCATTAAAAGCTTGTGCATAATTGGGTGATTCTTGCCCCTGCGCGATAGAGGTACTTACGGCATCCTCACTCATACCCCAACTGGCAGAAAGTGATCCTACTTGATTGTCTGAAACAGCGCGAAAAAACGCATCGACAAAGCCATAGTCTGTATTGGGTGCCTGGTACACGATAATATTGGCATCCGGCGCCAAGGATCCAGATTGTTCAACATCCAATGTTGTCTCACCTGAACCAGCATTAAGGGACGGAGTACCCGCACCGCCATCTACGTTAATCAAGGAGATGCGGTTCTTGGATGGCACTTTAATTCCATAAGCTTTCCAATAAGCATAGGCATCATTTGGATTAAAACTTGCCATCGTCACAATGCCAAGTGTCTGTCCCTGACCAAGGTCGCCCTTTTGTTGAACAGGCGAAATATTATACAGCTGTTCAACACTTTGAGGAGATTCCCAGCCAACGGGAGTAGTGGATACCGTGCCTGTCGTATCAGCCAATGGCAATTTGTTGAGCAGTGGCGCGGGTGTCTTGGCGATGTTTGTGGCAAACGGCGCATAGTTTGATAACCCGAGTACAGCTAAGATCGGGCTCCCTAGATTGCCAGGAAGTTTCGGACTTTCCTTAGTCCCAAAAAACTTCTTCCCTTCCCATTGCATGTTTTGCAACACAACGCCGAAAGCCTGATTGACCTGACCGGCTGTTCCATTTAACGTAATATCCAGATTGTTTGGATATACTTGTGCAGAAATACCATAAATTTTAAAATAAGCTACTATAGCATCGATTACCAAAGGCGATTGACCATAAGCCTGAGCAAATTGCTGCGTCGTCAAAAATTTACGATAATTAGAACTATCTGGTGTAATTGTCTGGTGAATGTAGTGTGTTAATTGTGTTTGATTATTGGCGCGCAGGACAATGCTAACGGTTACAGGCTGATCAACAGGAAGATTTCCCATCACAGTTGCGCTTTTGGTAACAGAAGAACTAATACCCTGTGAAACCGTTTGAGCCGCCAAGGCCTGGTTCATCGAACTGGCAAATAAGAGACTGCTCGTAAAGAGAGTAGCGGTTATGCCCCCAAACCATGCATTTTTCTTATTCATACAGCACCCCCAAAATTTTAGACTATATCGAATTTCACCCGAAATATAGTCTATTTTTTTGGGAAATACAAGTAAACCATAATATCGAATCAGGATTAAGGAGATTACGAGAGCCTTTTTAAAGGACGCTCTGCAGGACCTTCCACAACAGCACCTTCAAGGCTAAATCGTGATCCATGGCAGGGGCAATCCCAAGTCTTATCCCCATTATTCCATGCAACTTCACATCCTAAGTGGGTGCAGGTCGTATCCACGACAATGACATGTCCGTCAAGGTCTTTGTAAGCCCCAACTCGCTTACCTTCATAGCTAACGATGTCGCCTTCATCCAAGCCTAAATCATCAACTTCACGTAATGGCAACTCAAACTTTCCTTGAATCAAATGGGCGACTACTTGGAGATTGGTCGAGAAAAATCGTTTAAGACTGGGATCTGCATAAAATCGTGAGGGTGAATATAATTCCCGATAGGGATTCTCGCGTCCTACAACGAGATCTCTTAGCAGAAGAGCCGCAACTACCCCTGATGTCATTCCCCACTTCTTATACCCCGTCGCAACAAGGATATCAGGATGAGCATGAGTCGCTTCCCCAATGTATGGCACCTTGTCCAATGTAAACAGGTCTTGTGCAGACCAGCGATAGCGGATCTCGGTCATACCTAGCACATCTTCTCCGAATGCGCGAAGTGCTTTGTAATGCTCCATCATATCAATGCCTTGCCCAGCGCGGTGCCCATCTCCACCAAGCAAAACCATAGATTCCCCATCTATATCAACAGAACGCAAAGATCTTGAAGGTGTTTTTTCCGCACTGATGTACATCCCACCAGGATAGGTTCCGTTCATATTACCCGCTATTACATAGGAACGTTCAGCATACATCCTAGAAGCATACAAACCTGGCAGATCAAAAAACGGAAAATGCGTACAAGAAAGCACTTTCTTTGCACGCACACGATGGCCTTCACGAGTAATAACCGATGGCTGCAGAGGATCATCGTCGTCTACCTTAATCGCCGTAGTGCCTTCATAGATCCGAACTCCATTTTTTATCATGTGATCAATCAGTGAAGTAAGGAAGCGAAGAGGATGGAACTGCCCTTGATCTTTCATCACAATGGCGTTTTGCACATCGACAGAAAAAGGGATCGCATCGACAAGCATGCCTGGTATACTGAGACGTTGATAAGCATCGTATTCCTTCTCAATTTGCTTTGCATATTGTTCTGTCGTGGCATATACATAAGCTTCTTCAGCATGAAATTGGCAATCTATGTGGAGTGCCTCAGCCGTCGTTTGGATAAACCGAAGTGCTTCCCTATTGGATTCATAATATTGTTTAGCTTTTATTTGCCCGAAGTGTTGTATCAGTTCGTCATAAAACAAGCTGTGTTGTGCGGTGATTTTCGCCGTCGTATGTCCTGTCGTACCACAAAGCAACTTATCTGCCTCCAACAAGGTTACCTGAACTCCCTCTTTGGAAAGCAAGTAAGCAGCCGTAATTCCCGTAATACCCCCTCCCACAACAACAACATCTGATTGGATATCCTCTTGCAATGGTTCGAACAATGTCGACTTTACCGAATCAATCCAATAGGCTTTCGACAATTTCGGTAAGATGGGTGAAGAACTATGATCGGACATACTCAGCCTCCCTTAAAAGATGCGAAACTACGCATCTCTGCAATAACACTAGGGTGGATGAAAATGTATTTTTTATACGCCTACATGCCTGTCAAATTAGACAGCAAAAAAACAACCCACACTCCAAAATTCGGAATATGGGTTACCTCAATGATGCCAGCGGTGACTTTTATACTGTAAAGGCAACTGTACTTAGGAGTTCGATGAATTTGTGGTAGCCGTGGTCGATGTTTTGGACGATGGCGTTTGCTGCAACAGTTTTGGCAACCGTTGATCAAGTTTTGCCATAACGTAGGCTTTTAGGTCTTGTTCCAGAGTTGTTAAGGGCACTTGCTTGGTGGCGGCGATTTGAGTGATGGACTGACCAGACTTCCTGTCAGCTGCGAGCTGATTGGGAGTGATGTGCAGTAATTTCGCTATTTCGGCCGTGAGTGCGTGACGTCCCGTTGCAACAAAACCGCGTTGTATTTTAACAGGAATTTTCCAATTCGTCTTAGTCACCAAAGTCGTGATTTTTTTATCCAGTCGATCTTTCAGTTTTATCGCGTGCGTTAGTTTGATTTTGCCGGATTGTACTGCTTTTTGCATAGGAGCCGTGATTGTTGCCTCCAATTGTGACACAAGATCCGTTTGGCTTACGCCGTGTGCTGTGGCAATTTGCGAAAGCGACTGTCCTTGATGGAGCAATGGCAATATCGCCTTAATTTTTATGCTTAGAATCTTTGCTGTATGGGCGATGACAACAAATTTTAAGTGTTCCAGAAGGTGTCGATGCCGAACTTTTACGGCGGTACTAGCTGGTGAGGTGACCGATGTGGGTGGAATGCTGCTCGGTGATGCGGCAAAAGCACCTTGTGCTGTTAGCGCCCATGGTGCTAAGCCTGCGGTTAATGCAAGCGTGACTGTGGCTATGGTGAGTTTTCGTTTGAGTGACAAGGTCAATCAGCTCCTTTGAAGATATTGATTCAACAGTGAGACAAGTTGAGCATAAAAGATTGACATTGAAATTTGCTTTAAAAGTTCTGCAGAAAGTGACACTGACAAACAACATATAGCTGGTCAAAATTGACTTTAAAATTGACCGTATCATTGTAATTCTTGAACAAGTTGTGGTAAAAGTGAAAGAGGTTATTGACTAAGCGGAATTTAATTTCCGTGGAAAAACGGATGATGAGCTTAAGACATTGAACCGTCATCCGTACGTATATGATTTGATTTTTTCTTACTAGAGTGAACCATCTGCTCGTGTCGATCGATTAAAACTGGGTGCCGTGGCAGGTAATGGTGAATCTGTCTTATAAAATATTAAGTAGATACTGTCAAAAAGAATGGCGTATTCTCGTTTGTCACTAGGAAAGGTAGGTTGTCTATGCGTCTGTTGATAATGGATGATGAGTATAAACTTTTGCGCGCTATAGAACAACTACTGCTTGAAAACAACTATGCTGTGGATACCGCACAAGACGGGGAAACAGGGCTTTATATGGCACAAACAGGTGTCTATGATGCCCTCTTGATCGATGTGATGATGCCTAAGATGTCTGGCCTCGAGGTGGTACGGATACTGCGGGCTGACAAAGATTCCACACCGATTTTGCTGCTTACTGCTAAAGATGCGATCGACGATCGCGTAGCGGGTTTGGATACGGGTGCTGATGACTACTTGACGAAACCTTTTGCACAAAAGGAACTTTTGGCGCGTATGCGAGCCATCACCAGGCGTAGTAAGGATGTGTTAGCCACAGAGACGCTTTCTGTTGGCGATGTATCGTTGGATCTGTCCAGTCGCGTAGTCATGGTGGGTGGCAAGCCATTATCTCTTACTGCAAAAGAGTTTCAATTGATGGAGTTATTTCTACGCCATGCAGGTCAGGTATTGCCCAAAGAACTTATCTTCGATCGTATTTGGGGTTTTGAGGGTCCATCAGACACGAACTCGGTCGAAATTTATGTGCATTTTCTGCGTAAAAAGATTGATTCTGTTACTAGCCAAAAAAGGGTGTGCATAATCGAAACTGTGCGTGGTGTGGGGTACGTCCTAAAGGAGGTGTAAAGTCATTTTTCATAGCGTCCGAGTCAAGCTGACAGCCCTTGTAGTTTCTGTAGTTCTATTGTTGTACCTTGTCTCGGCCATAACCATCTATGCTCTTATGCAACATGAAGTATTTCTTGAAGCCGATGCGTTGCTTCGTGTAGCGATAATGCGTCTGATCCACCCTGCCAAGATTCTTCTTACGAAGCCTTCGTTGCAAGAATTGCCCTCACGACTCAAACTTACTAATCGACTTTTACCCAGGCTCGCCTTTGTGCTTATTAAAAACCACAACGGTAGAATGGTTTTTGCTGTTCATACGCCGAATCCCATACCTAATCGAATTGCATCGCATCATATGGATTTTTATACTATGCATACAAGCGACGGTTTTAATCGGATCGTGGTCGCACCGGTTGAACGTTCTGATGGGGGTCTCATCGGATACGTCGAGGCTGGTATCCGTATTGATCGGGAACTTGATTTGCTAATAAAATTAAGAGTCATTATGACCGTGGTTGGCGTTTTGGGAGCGCTTGTGGCCTTGTTAGCAGGATTTCTCCTGTCAAAAAGGGCGCTTGCGCCGATTGCTCGTTCATGGCAGCGACAGCGGGAGTTTGTCGCTGATGCTTCTCATGAGATGCGTACACCGTTAGCTGTCATTCAGTCCAATCTTGACTTGGTACTCGGCCATACTAACGAAAGTGTACTAGACAACCTCGAGTGGCTCAATCACGCACAATATGAGGTTAGGCGTCTCAGCCACTTGACGCAAGATCTATTGACGTTGGCGCGCGCAGATTCTGAACAAACAGATATAAGACGGGAACCAGTGGATGTTTACGCCATCGTGCAACAGGTGGTAGAGATCATGGAACCGCTTGCGTTGGCCAAAAATATGTTGATGTCGCTGCAAAAAGAAGGGGATGTATACACCGACGGTACATACCGGATTCTCGGTGATGAGATGCGTATCGTACAACTGCTGATGATTCTAGTGGACAATGCGATCAAATATACATCACAAGGCGGACACATCGATATCGATGTGGTGCGTCTTCGAAAAATAGTACAAGTGCGGGTGACCGATACAGGTATAGGTATCGCTAAAGACGAGCAAAAACGGATTTTTGATCGCTTTTACCGATCGCGTGCTGCGCGTATCAATCCAGGTATGGGGCTGGGGCTTACGATCGCCTCATGGATTGTTGAGCAACATAAAGGCAAGATCGAAGTGCAAAGCGAACAAGGGAAAGGTTCTGTCTTTACTATCTTTCTTCCCGTGATGCCTTAACTATCCTATCCGATCCGATGAGCGTAATTGGCAAGAGTATTAAATGATTCCCTTCCTGCGATTTTGATCAACTTGTTTCGCAGGGTCTCCATCGAACTGGCTTTTATCTTCTCCGGTAAACACATTGGAAACAAAAGCGAAGAACGTTCTTAGGCTGCAGCCTCATGCTACAGGATGACGGAACTCTGAGTGAGTGTCGAGATTCAACCGCTCATTGAATTCAATTTCAAGCCATTACTCGACCATTCTTCGCGTCTTATTTGATATGCTGAACATTAAGGAATTATTTACCTAAATTCATGACCGAATGTTGTTCGCCTAAAGAAATCGGAAGTGTTTTTTACAAGTTCATGTATTTATAGCCCAAAAACCGAATAATTATGCAGTTTTGGGCATGTAGCGATCACAGTACCCAAAATCAACTCAGAACTCAACCCCAGCCTGGCACGGGGGCATTTCGTCAGCACCACTGTGCCATCTCCCTAATGACTTGTAAAAACTTCTTTTCATGAGGAATGGGATGGATGAAAATGACTTTTTTTATACGCCGACTTGTGTGTCAGTTATAGATACAGGCTTACTCGCTGCTTTTTTACGAAGTAAGAACGCAAAAGATATGAGGGCAAGACCGCTACAAACGATAAAAACAGCACGAAAGTTGAAAAGTTCTGCGATAAATCCGCCCATAATGCTTCCGAGCAAGGACCCGATATTGCCGGTATTACTAAATAATGTGGTAGCAGTACCTGGGGCCTCAGGTAGAAACTCCTGAAAATAACTCATTCCCACGCTGACAAGCATTGATATAAAGGTAGCACAAGAAATTTGCAACACGAGCACTTCCCAAGCCTGGTTTGCAAACGAAATCCCTGCATAGTAGATGGCACCAGATAAGCAACCCATCAACAAAAACAGACGTTTTCCGAGACGTTCGGCAACCGCGCCAAGACCAATGATGATTGGAATTTCAAGCGCTGCGCTTGAGCTAACGACAAAACCCACC
>DAHWJX010000026.1:0-29803 GCA_027343965.1 Caryophanales bacterium
CAGCCGGGAATCTAGCAACGAGACAAACACCGAACGTGTATCGAGTAAACCAAATGCTACGACTCGCACACAACAATTAGAGAAGATCCGGCAGCAAATCGCTAGCGGAAGTTACACAGTTGACGCAGGCACACTAGCGCAAAAGATTCTTGGCGCACATATTCTCAAGTAAGCACAGGTGATTGATATGAGTGAAGCGGACAACGTAGTTCGAAATCCAGATCCTGAGCTGATTTTATCCGAACTTGAGCAGATCACAGAGACCGTCACTCAAGCTTTAGTAGACCATGACACAAAGGCATTAGAAAACTTAGTGATTCAGCAGATTCAGTGCGCCAAGCGTCTCGCTTCATGTATGAAAGAACAGATCGACAAAAAGCGTGTCTTAGCTCTTATCTCATGCGTCGATACGCAGCAGCAACTGGCGCAACAAGCGCTTGCTGTTACCGATGTATTTTTAGAAGGTTTGAACTCCGCACGTGCATTTAGCCGTCTGGGATGATTCTTTTGGGAGGTTTTTTTCATGAACATTTCTACGTTTTTTGGGCTTAACGTGGGAATGAGTGCGCTTGACACGATGCAACAGGCTGAGGATGTTGTCTCAAACAACATCGCGAACGCTAACACGACCGGTTATGTACGAGAGACCGCGTCGATTAGCGAACAGGCTCCTTTTCCAAACGTTCCGGCTAACGACTCGCCACTACTTCACGGACAGTTGGGTCAAGGCTCTGAAGTGGCAGCGGTTACTCGTCAGACGAATGCTTTTATCAACGAACAGGATCGCGCAAACCAAGGCACTTTGCAGATGTTTCAAACGCACAGCCAAAATCTGACCCAGATCGAGTCGATTCTTAATGAACCTAGCTCCATGAGCATGCAAAATGCCGTGGATCAGTTCTTTGCATCATGGCAAACGTTAAGCACCGACCCATCAAACACAGCGGCAAGACAAGCTGTCATTTCTCAAGGGCAGACTTTGGGACAAACGTTTCAGACGATTACCACGCAGTTAGAACAAATGCAAAGCAACCTTTCGACGACTGTGCTTGGACAGATCGATCAGTTTAATAGCGATGCAAGCCAAGTAGCCACGTTAAACACACAAATTGCTAATGTGGAGAGCAACAATCAAAACCCTAACCAATTACTCGATCAGCGTGGAAATTTACTTAACGATATGGCCAAATTGGCCAACATCAGTTATTCGACACAAAGCAACGGCATGGTTAATGTCAGCATCGTTGGCCCATCCGGATCGTCTGGATCTCCAACCAGTGTCGTTAGTGGTGCTACCTCTACCAAATTAAGCCTGAACACACAAACCGCAGGTGATGGTTCTTCCCTTCTTGCAACTAGTTCATTACTCTCAAACATAACGTCAGGATCGATAGCTGGTAATGTTCAATCATTAGATGACACGCAAGGCATATTATCCAACCTTAATTCCTTTCTTAAAACGTTGGCTGATCAAGTGAATGCGATTCAAAACCCTTCTGGAACTGGCTCGAATCTATTTCAGATTACAAATAATCCATCATC
This sequence comes from Caryophanales bacterium, assembly GCA_027343965.1. GTDB lineage: Bacteria > Bacillota > Bacilli > Alicyclobacillales > SLC66 > JAKACU01. The sequence goes on from DAHWJX010000026.1 coordinate 1,543, forward strand.
GCCTTCAACGACACCGACCGGTAACCCAACTCAGGGAGATATCGTTTTGCAAGTTGCGCCAACACTCACTGCGTCAAATATCAATGCTGGTTCATCGCCAGGAGATAATTCGAATGCGCTTGCAATGGTGGCCTTACAAAATCAAACACCATCATCCTATTGGCCTTATTCCTATACCTCCCTTGCTACGAGTAACTCGGTTACCACTACTAACTCCGGGACATTTGATCAGTCTTTGGCGCAAATCGTTTCAGGCCTAGGAATACAAGCGGCTCAGGTTAACTCTCAAGAGCAAACAGCTAATTCGCTGGCTTCGCAATCATCCAATCTTCGTCAGTCAATCTCTGGGGTTAATATCAATGAAGAAGCGGCCAACATGGTGGCATATCAAAACTCCTACAATGCCGCAGCGAAGTTCATTAGCGTTTACGACTCCATGTTACAAACGCTCATTGGTATGATTCCCTGACACGTCGAAAATTCACGAATCAGCGCAAAAAATGACAAATAGTAACCGTAGTTAATTATAGGTAGGTTGACTACATAGAGGTTTTAGGCAGGAGGTGGATCTCGTTGCGTATAACACAAAATATGATGACACAACAATTTCTTTATAATATCACGAACCAGAACCAACAGATGCAGACGCTGGAAAATGAACTATCAACCGGGAAAAGTCTTAACCAGCCATCAGACAATCCTCTTGGTGTTTCACAGGACATGGCGATTCGTGCTTCACTTAGTGAAACTACAGGTTACTTGTCGACGATTCAGTCTGGCCTTAGCTGGATGCAAAACACCAGTTCGGCTCTTTCACAAATCGGAACAGCTCTACAAAGCCTGCAAAGCACAGTGCTTGAAGGGATCAACAGCACAAGTCAAAATCCATCGTCCCTGCAGGCCCTGTCTCAAACTGCCCAACAATTATCAAGCACCATCTATCAAGAACTAAACGCAAAACAAGGTGACAGTTATCTCTTTGGCGGTCTGCAAACTACGGTGGCCCCTTCTCTAGCGACACCAGCATCTTTTGCTACTGTTTCGACCACAGATGGTTCATTCTCCATGATTTCAAGTTCTTTCACCGCGACGAGCAGTTCGAGCATGACGAATACTGGTACGCCGATCGCCACGACCATTTCAGATCCATCTACTATCTTGTCTCAGTCACAACCATATGAATTGCAAGCCTCAGAGAATGTAAATTCCGCAGGAACTGTAACGTCCGGAACGATAAGTTTGAAAAATCCATTTACGGGAGCACTGATAGCTAGCGGTTCCCTTGCTGGCGCCGCCAACGGCAGCATTGTCACATTAACTTCTGTTTCTGGAACTGCACAACTGACCATTACGCTAGGTAATCCCGTCAGCGTAGCTTCAGGAACAAGCGGGTCTTTTACCATCACAGACATGCTCGCTCCTAGCTCTGATATCACAGCAGGTTTTTCTCTTGCGTCAGGTGCAACTGGATCGATCAACTTTAATGTGGCGCCAAGCGTTACGGTCTCAACAAACGTTACCGCTGATCAGATTATGCAGTCTGGTGCCACAGGAACCAATCTACAAAGCACGTTAAAAAGCATTTCGTCGGATTTGCTGGATGGTAACACCGCTGCATTGCAGTCAGATCTTACTAACCTGCAAAACAACATAACCAATGTCACCAATATCGCTGCCGATGTAGGTTCACGTATTCAACAACTAACTGCCCTGCAAAACCAGTTAACGAACTACCAAAGCGTTCTTACCAATCAGAAGGGGGTGATTCAGAGCGCAAACATGGCACAGGTGATCAGCCAGTTCAATACCGATCAAACTGTGTACTCAGCGGCTCTAAAGATGGGCTCAGAAGTTTTGCTGCCTTCATTGATTAGCTATTTGCCCAACGGCTAAGTCAATTTCGATGATGGATTCTTTTTATAACATCAAGTGAAAGGTTGGATATCCATGTCCGTCAATTTTAGCGTAAATAATAATGCGCAAGCTCAATCCATTTTGCAAAACTTAAACAACGTACAAAACAGCCTTAATAACGAGTATAGTGCATTATCTACAGGAAACTCGGTCAATTCAGCTTCAGACAATCCGGCAGGCTATGCGATCTCGCAACAAATGACTGCACAAGTCAATGGCTTAAACCAAGCCACGCAAAATGCTCAGAACGGCATCAGCATGATTCAAACAGCAACAGGTGCCATGAATCAAGTTGAAACAATCATGCAAACCATGTCGAGTCTTGCAACAGAAGCATCGACGGCAGGCATGTCTTATTCAGACCGCGCCAACTTGCAGCTTGAGATGAACTCACTCGCACAACAAGTAAACAGCACGACCAACCAAACGCAATACAATGGCATCAACCTTTTGACTGGGCAATTTGCCAATGGCGCAACTGGTGGATCTACCCTTTCGGTTCAAGCTGGCGCGAACAAAGGTCAAAGTCTATCGTTTAACATTGCGGCGACTGACGTTACATCGCTTGGGATTGCTGGTACATCAGCCGCCGGCATTACGTTGGCTTCAACTTCCATAAATGCAGTTAGTTCTACCGGTACAAATGGTGCTAGCTTTAGCACAACTGCCCAAAACTTCGTAACGTCAACCGGTAATGCGGTGACATTTGGCTCCAATACTTTATTTCAAAATGGCCAACAATTTGAAATCGCCATTACAGCTAGCCTAAGCGCAACATCTAGTGGGGTTAGTGTAACTTCTGAAAGTTTGCAACTGATGACAGCTAACGGAACTGATATCGGTGGTGCATTGACCATCTCTTCTGCTACTGCCAATTCAGGCGGAACAGTTACCTTGGGTGATTCGGCTACCAACTCGACACTTCAAATTAATTTAGCAGGTTCTGCAGGATTTTCCATATCAGCTAGCAGTACTGGTACATTTTCTGGCGTTATTGGATTCACGGCTACCGGTGGAACGAGTGCGCAAGCAGGGTCCCAACTGAATGGATGGCAAGCGTCATCTTCTGTTTCCGGCCTTAACATCATGAACCAGTCCAGCGCGCAAAGTGCCATCACTTCTATCCATAATGCATTAAATCAACTATCTAGCGAACAAGCTAGCCTTGGTGCTGTTCAAAATCAATTGAACTACACCGTGTCCGACTTGCAAAACTCGTCGCAAAACCTGCAAAATGCAAAATCAACGATCACGAATACGAACATGGCTGCAGAGTATACGCAATTCTCGCAAAACCAAATTCTTGATCAGGTTGGCCAAAGCATGTTGGCACAAGCAGATCAACAACCGGCTTCCATCTTAAAACTTCTTCAATAGAAAATTGTCTGGAAAAGTTAGTCGCATAGCAACTCTTGAGAGAATCGCGTAGCTGTACAATACGCGATTCTCCCCATAAGGGGTGAATCGCATGTCTGTTAATCTTATGCAACAACTGAATACAATACCGAACCTAGGTGGAACTGGGTTACCGGTTCAACAGTATGCTTCTGAAATGCAGGCTGTCTTAACCGCACAACTAGAGCAAGTGCCAGACAATCAACTATCTACGTTATCAACGACACAAAGCGCCTTAAACAGTCTTCAACCTGCCCTTCAACAATTGCAATCAGCTACGCAGACGCTGACGAGTTCACTGACATGGAATTCCGTGAATCTGACAACGACAGGAACGGGATTTTCCGCAACATCATCGGCTGGCGCTCAACCTTCATCTTATTCTGTCATGGTCAATAACCTGTCGACATCACAGTGGAACACCGCAACGATTGCTTTAGCGACATCTACAGGGAATTCTACCTTAACGGCCGGAACGTTTCAGATTGTCCCATCGTCCACTTCCGCGCTGACTGGAACTGCTACGATCACGGTCACTAGCGGAGAAAGTTTAAGTTCGATTGCTAGTGCAGTTAACACGTACACAGCTAACACAGGCGTTGTTGCCTCGATTATAGGTACCAATGGTGGATATGAACTGAGTTTTCAGGATGCGAACGCTGGTGCTACCAATAGTTTTTCTATCACGGATACTAGCGGTAATGTAATTTCCAGCCAGCTTGGCGTAACCCTTACCGCTTCGGCGACCGATGCCTCCCTTACGATAGATGGATCCATTACGCTCACCTCATCAAGCAATGTCTTTACCAATGCTATTCCTAACGTCACCATCAACGCGTCTCAGGCTGGTAGCTCAGGCACTATCTTGTTGTCTCAAGATACAAACGGTGCCCTTTCGGCCGTTCAAACTTGGATGAATGCCTATAATTCCGTAATTTCAACCTTAAACACGGATACTGCCTACACACCGCCTAGTACGACGGGAGCTAATTCTCAAGGGCAAACAGGACCCTTATTTACTGATCCCGTAGCAACAGGGCTTTTATCACAATTACCAAATTCCGTTAATTCATTTGCTCCATCAGGAAGTTCGGGGACTCAAGCCATTTATCAATCATTAGCCCAAATTGGCATCGTTGTTGATCCAAGTTCGGGCAAGCTTGAATTCCAATCAGCAAGTGGATTTTCATCAGGCAGTAGCAGTACAGCGTCATTTAGCGGGACACTTCCTTCTGGTCAGACACTGTTTACTGATGCCATGAGTACAAATGCTGCCGCAGTACAGCAACTCTTCGGTGTCATTCAAACCACATCTCTATCTTCTGAGACGCCCACATCCGGGATTCTTGGACAAGTCAATACCGTATTAAATGAGTTTTTGGGATCCGGGACCAACAAAGGTGTTATTTCTAATGAATTGTCATCGATATCTCTGCAACAAACGCAAATCAATAAATACCTGACACAGCTTAATCAAATGATCGCGAGCAACGTACAAAATTTTACAACACAACTTAACAATCTGAATTCTTCATTGGCACAATCAAGTGCCCAAATGAAACAACTTACTGCCTTGATCAACGGGTCATCATCAAGCAGTTCGTCATCAAGTAGCAGTTCATCGGGAGGCTAAGAGGTGATACAATCATATGATAGCGCCCTTATTACGCATACATCAGCTAGGAACACTGATTCTGACAGCTCTATGCGAAGGAAACTATTACAGATGCTATGTTCTTATGATGGAGCGCACCCACGCATTAAACGAACTATCGCCTAACTTAGCACTTGATCGAGACGACCTCGTCTCCATCCAGAAGCAAACTGTAGTTATCGAATGTAGTATTCAAGAGAAGGCAAAAGAAATTCAAGGAGCCTTGGCAAGAGAAGCACAAACAGCTAATGCTCGACTATCTTACGCAAAAAACAGTATCACTTAGACGACAGGTGGTTTCAATGCTCCTATCAGCATGTATGATTGTCAAAGATGAAGAATGGACGATTAAGCGTTGCCTCGAATCGCTTCAAGGCCTCGTCGACGAAATCATTGTCGTTGATACCGGATCGACAGATGGTACCATGGACATTGTCCGTTCATTTGGGTGCAAGGAAGTTACCTTTGCATGGGATAATGATTTTTCCCATGCACGTAATGCAGGGATCAAACAGGCATCAGGTGATTGGATACTGGTCGTTGATGCTGATGAATTTCTCGAACCGATTAAACGAACAATGGTTGAAGATTTTCTGACGAATACACCCGCCGAAGGATTATTTATCACGGTAAAGAGTTTAATGGGACCATTAGCCCACCCAACGAGCACACTTGCTATACGAGTCATGCGACTGTTTCGCAATAGGCATTTTTACACGGGTATGATTCACGAACAAATCGCTGATTCCGTATTTCGCACACAATTACCTGTGGATAAGTTCGATCTTTCTTTGGTTCACTTAGGCTATACGGATGAATTTGTTCAAAAACGTGCCAAAACGAAACGCAACACAGCCCTCATTAACCAATCGCTTGATGAGGACCCCAACAACCTATTTCATGCCACTAATCTGATGGCTGAGTACTCCATTGCAGGAGAACATAAAAAATGTGCAGATCTCAGCGAACAAACATGGAAACGAATTAAACAACTGCCACTAAGTGAATGGCCCAATTATTCTCCGCGTATCATCTCTTTGCTTACTTCATCGTTATGGAGCCTTCAAGAAAAGCAAAAAGCGCTAGACTATATGCAAGAAGCGCTCCGTTTTTTTCCGTGGTTTACCGACTTTAAAAAACGCTACGCTGATATGCTTGCTACGAACGGTGACTATAGATCGGCTGTCAATGTCCTGATGGAATGTCGTGCCCAAGGCGACACGCAGATGGGGCTCGTTGAATTTCTTGAGGGGGCTGGGACTTACTTCGCAGCTCAAGCTTTGGGAGTGATTTGGCTTCATCTCGGCGATCAACTCGCAGGAAGAAAATGGTTTTTACAAGCTTTTTTTGAAAATCCAGCACTTGAGATGTCTATTCTTCCGCTTGTAGGGTTATTACCTAAAGAACAGAAACTATTAACCGAATTTATTGAACCGAAATTATATGACCCTATTGCTAGTGCCACGTATGCCGAGGTCTATGCAAGTTGGCAGTATAGCGATGCTATGCGAGTTATCGAAATGGTAGAAAGTAGACACGGTGAATCCGAGGCGACACACCGAGCGCGTATGGCTTCGCTATTGCCCGAAGGCATCGAAGCCCTATACGAGCATGCACAAAAGGTCAATTACGATATTGATTGGCTACTTTTTGGTATCCATTGTCTGAATCTTGGCGATGAGGAACGAGCCAAGGATGCACTTCTGCGTGCCAAGGTACGCGGTGAATACCTTATTAAGGTCATAGATACGTTTATAAACAATCCAGAGACTTCCTGGGGCCTAACTGGAGTTCTTCGTGATTTTCTTGCGATGCGAGCTACTTCTCTATTGGAGAAGTGGTTACCTCGCGCAGTAGATCTTGACCAATTCTGGATTACGTTAAAATGCTCACCGGCACAGTCTGTGCTTGAGAATGTCACGTGGAAAGGCACTACCGTTTATGAGTGCGAGCAAAATGCCCTGAACGCTTTTCACCAGCATCAATTGGACGAGGCAGAAACATGGTTAGTAAAAGCAAGTCAGTATCAGCCAACAGTAACTCGCTTTTTACTACAATGTGATCTCGCCTTAGCAAAAAACGATCTTCAGACTGCCCGGAAATTCATCTTTCAAGGAAAACAGGAATTTCCTGAATCGGAAATGATCAAAATCGCTTCTGACCAAATTCATGCAAAAGTTGATCCTACAAAACTACTTCATACGCTACGGAGTGATCAAAGATGAACGCCGCAGATGCCTATCGTCAGCAATCCGTTCTCACAGCGCCTTTGCCAATTAAACTGGCGCAACTTCATGAACGTGGAGCCATCCTCACCAAACAAATTTATCAGTGTTATGAACAAAATGACACCGTACAGGCCCGAGATTGCATAACACAAATGCAAGATATCATTACCTTTTTGCGTTCATCCTTAAATCCCGACCTCGAAGTGTCTTCCTATGTAGACGCTACGTATGTGTTTTACTATAAAATGACTGTATCCTGGTTCCTTGATTTGAAGAATGTCCCTGAAGGCTATGAATCGATGTTGGATTTTTGGAAAAGTTGGGCAAAAACATGGATGGAAGTTCGTTACAAGTAACTTACTCATCATAATTCAAGGACTCGACTGTCCAGCGAGTCCTTTTTCATTTTCCTGTCTTCTTACTTCCCCCTACCACGTAGCGTAGGATTTTGCGAGTAGTAGCCTGACGAGTCTTTACTTAACAATTGCTGCTTCAAGGCCTTGGCGGCTCCTGCTATGTCTGACCCTAGCATCTGCTGACAGGCACTGCAGAATCGGCCCGTGCGTATCGGTGTTCCGCAAGATTCACATGCGTACGTTAGCGTGCCGCTTAACTCCAAACGCCCCTCGCGCAGATAATGCAGGACACGTTCTTCGGATACCTGAGTCGCCTCCGCCACCTCACTTATCGTGGCAGAATCGTGCGAACGAATGTACTCCTTGACTTCATCAAATGACTTTTCTTCCTCTTTGACACAGTTCGGGCAGATACTTCGCGTCACACGGTTGAACAACTGCCCGCAACGTTCACAATTGGCCAAGGCCATGAACTCCCCATCCCCTTCTCACTGATCTATCAGCAAATGTGTTATCTAGCTACTGTTAAGACTTCCACCGATGCAGCAGACGCCTTAAACAAAAGTGCGGCACACGCATCCGCCGTTGCGCCTGTCGTCAAAACATCATCGATCAACACAACATACTTCCCTGCGATCGCCTCTGCCCCCTTCGGGCCTAGCTTATAGACCCCACGCATCGATGCGATCCGCTGCATTCTCGTATGTGTAGTCTGACTCTCACGATCTTCAGCGCGCATAAGCGCATCTGCCATAACTGGCACACGCAAACGATGGCCGACATGCAAGGCCAACTCCACTGCTTGATTAAATCCACGACGCTTTACTTTGGCAGGATGCATCGGGACAGGAACCAAGGTCACATGACGATCCGTACCATAATGCCACCCATACGCCTGTAGCAAAAAATCGCCCAAGACAGGCAGCAGTCGCCGATCACCCTGGTATTTGAGTGCTTTGATCGCCGCAACAATAGTCGCGTCATAGCGGGCAAATGCGCGAGCCCGAAAAAAGACATGCGGATGATCCCTACACTCAGCGCAAAGCGGCCCTTCATGAAGACGCCCGCAAACGGCGCACAAAGGTTCGTTGCAACGCGTGATCTTCTGCAGGCAATGGGCACACAGGCCAGCCTTTGTAAGCCCTCGCGCTGAGCCGCGCACAGGCATATTACATAAGAGACACTTGTCCCTTTCCGGAAATACGAGACCAAGAAAGGCATCCACCCATCCGTGCGCCGAAGTAAAGTCCATCGCGCCTGACCTCCACGCATTGCCTGTACACATTACCTGTATGCCTTGCCTCAATCCATTGCCCCCACGTCACTCTGGTCACTCCGCGTAATACACGAGTCCCACGCCGCCTGCCCCCACATGGACACCTACGACAGGTCCGATCATCGTCACCTGAATATCAGCACTAGGCGCAATCGCTCGCATACGCGAAAGCACACTATCGATCTCGGCGCCTGCCGTATAGATGAGGCCTGCCTGAACCTTGCGCTTACCTTGCGTCTGTTCCTCAAAATGCAAAAGTAGCGAATCCACGGCGCGCTTGTACGTGCGCACCTTTGAGAACACCTCGACAAGCCCATCAACCAGATAGATCACAGGCTTAATCTGCAACAAGGACCCAACGAGCTTCGCGGCTCCTCCGATGCGTCCACCACGATGGACATTATCGAGTGTATCAAGTACGATATACGCCTTTGTACCTTCGCGCATATACTCGATACGAGCCACGATCTCCTCCATCGATGCACCTGACTGCGCCATCCTTGCTGCCTCGAGCACTTGAAAACCTAGAGCTGCCGTAGTCGTCTTCGAATCGAACACAGTCACTTTGCCGTCGCCCATCGACGCTGCCGTTTGTGCACCTTGCAGCGTGCCGGATAATTTACCGCTCAAAAATATCCCAAGAATCGCTTCATACCGTTTCAAATAATCGTCAAAGCAAGCGACAAAACGACCTGTCGGTGGCTGTGATGTCTTAGGCAACTCCGCTTGGGACGCCATCTTCTCATAAAAGGCAGATGCCGTCAGATCCACGCCATCCCGATATGTATCATTACCAAAAATTACATCAAGTGGCACGACCCCGATGTCATATAGTTCGACGTCTTGCGCACGCAAATCTGCCGTGCTATCCGTAACAATCGCTATTTTCATCGTGTTTTCATCCTCGCCTTTTCATCACCATCGTACCATAGACACATGTTCACCGAACATCACATTTTGCAGAAAGAGTGATACTATCAGCAACCATCGGTAGATCAAAGAAAAACCGACTGCCAATCCCAACTTCCGAGTGTACACCCACATGTCCACCGTGAGCCTCCACCAGATGCTTCACGATCGCAAGACCAAGCCCTGTACCACCTGATTTTCTTGTACGCATCTTATCCACTCGATAGAACCGTTCAAACACGCGATTGATATCCACCGATGGAATGCCGACTCCCGTATCAATCACCGACAGCACTGCTCGATCACCCTCCACTTCCGCCAAAAGCGTAATCGATCCACCAGATGGCGTGAATTGCAAAGCATTACTAACAAGATTGATCAAAATTTGCACAAGACGATCATGATCAGCCATCACATTGAGCGTAGAATCAGCCGTTTTGATTTCCACTTGGAGTTGCACACCAGCCGTATTCGCTTGCGTATGAAACGTATCCACCACTTTTTGCAAGACAGCCGGCACCGAGACACAAGCTAAAGAGAGTGGCGCGTGCTTCGCTTCAATTCTTGACAGATCCAACAAATCTTCAACGAGACGTCCCAGTCGATCAGCTTCCTCCTTGATGATCTGCACAAATTGCCGCGCAATCTGCTGATTGTCTAGCGCCCCATCAAGTAGCGTCTCCGCAAACCCTTTCAGCGCCGTAATGGGCGTGCGCAGTTCATGTGACACATTGGCCACAAAATCACTGCGCATCCGCTCGACACGACGCCACTCACTCACATCATGCAACAAGACGACAGCTCCTGCCGTGCCACCGCTTGTCTGACGAATCGGCGTGATGTGCGCCTCAAGCGTCAACTCCACAGGTTTATGAATCTGCACCTCGCGTTTTTGCACGACACCAAACGTGATCGCCTCATCAATCAAACTAGACAGACCATAGTGATGACCAGCTTCCCAATGCCAGCGCCCGATAAGATCTGTTTCTGATAAACCGAGCAAGCGTTCTGCCGCTGAGTTGATCAGCAGCACACGACCTGCTGGGTCAATCACAATGACACCACTTAAAATGTGCCCCATGACACTATCAATCTTGTTTTGTTCTTGACGCGTCAGCTCACGCTGATCATGAAGGGCCCCCACCATCGCATAGACACGCGTCGCCATCCGTTCAAGACTTCCCGCTTGCGATGCATTTCGCGTACTTGCCGCCTTAACTCCATCAAGCGTCAAGTCCATCACTTCAGACAAGTCATCATACACCTGTCGCATGTGTTCCCCATGAAGCACCTGCGCGACGATCACCGCAATCGCGATAACCAGCAAAACAATCAACGTTATGATAAGCACATGCGAAGACATAGCCTAGTCTCCCTGTACAAATTTATACCCGACACCCCGTACCGTCTTGATCCATTTCGGGCTTTTCGGATCCACTTCAATCTTATCTCGCAAATGACTAATATGCACATCGACAAGGCGCGTATCACCAGCGTATTCATAACCCCACACTCGATCGAGTAACTGATCACGACTGACAACACGATTCAGATTTTTTAGCAAATAATGCAGTAAATCAAACTCTCGCGGCGTCAAATCAATCAAGGCTCCGCGCACCGTAACTTCGTAACGCTCCGCGTCTAAACGCAAATCGCCTACGACAAACATCGCTTCGGATACCACAGGTTCACTAACGACTTTTTCTTCCGTCTTACGTCGTAACACCGCCCGTACACGAGCGACGAGTTCACGCGGACTAAACGGTTTTGTCACATAGTCATCGGCGCCCATCTCAAGGCCAAGCACCCGATCGATCTCCTCACCGCGCGCCGTGAGCATGATGATAGGCACACTGATCTGCGCTTGTCGCAGGCGTTTGCAGATCTCAAGACCGGAAACACCAGGGATCATCAGATCGAGCACAAGCAGATCCACGTGCTCATTGACCGCAATCTCAAGCGCCGTATCGCCATTATCGGCAGTCACTACCTCAAAACCTGATTGCGCGAGGTTGTACTCCACGAGCATTCGAATGGATTCTTCATCATCTACCACGAGGACCCGTTCACTCATGATCATCCTTCTCTCTTAGCGATTAGCCTGTAAACGGTGCATCAATCCTGTATAACGGATACCTGACTTTTCCTTTCGCACAGCCCACTCAAGAGCTTGTGCAGAACCTACGATGACAAGCAGATTTTTAGCCCGTGTCATCGCTGTATAGAGCAAATGTCGATGCAACATGACCGCATGTTCACGTAGTAACGGAATCACAACGCAAGGATATTCACTTCCTTGACTCTTATGCACAGAAATAGCAAAAGCATGCACAAGTGCAGCACACTCACCTTTACCAAATCGCTCTTCACGTACATCATGTTCATCAAAACCAAATTGAACCACAAGTTCATCGCCTGAAGCATCCACCACAATGCCCATGTCACCATTATACAATTCGCGATCATAATCGTTTTTACTATGCATAACTTTATCTTGTTCATGAAAGACACGATGTCCTACGTGAAAACAAGCTATCCCTTGATCAGACAATCGCTCCGTCAATCGTTCGTTTAAGCGATCAACACCACAATACCCTTTTCGCATCGGTGTCAAGACTTGAATTCCTTCAATCGCACGAACACTAAGATAGGCTGGTAGGCGCCTCGCTACGAGGTCTTCGATAAGCTCAGATGCTTTTTGTGGATCTTCTTCTTGAATAAAAAAATAGTCTGACGAGCCTCCATGCGTGATAGTCGGCACGATACCTTTTCGTACGGCGTGCGCAGCAAGCAAAATATCGCTATGCTTTTCTTGACGAAACACCAACGACAATTCATGTACGGTAAAAATACCGGATTGCATCACATCGGAAAGTATCGCTCCCGGCCCGACGGACGGAAGCTGCTCCGGGTCTCCCACTAACAAGAGACGTGCATGTTGCGGCAACGCATCAAGCAAATGGAAAAAAAGCGGCGCATCGATCATCGACGCTTCATCGATGATAAAAACGTCTCCGTCAAGTGGATGTTTGTTATTACGCGAAAATCCGAATCCACCATGCGTCAGCTTTCCAACTTCTAGCAACCGATGCAAAGTAACTGCCTGACAACCTGTGCTTTGCGCGAGCCGCTTCGCCGCACGACCTGTCGGTGCAGCTAACACCACATGGAGGTTTTGCATGGCACATAATGACACAATGCGCCGCACCGTCGTTGTTTTTCCCGTGCCTGGGCCACCTGTCATAATTACCAGTGAATGGGTCAACACCGATCTCGCCGCACTCTCTTGCTCATCAGACAAGGAGATATCCGTGCTTTGCGTATCACACGCACCTTCTTTAAAGTCTTGAAGCGGTTTTGGCATAGTCATTGCCATACGCAACAAATGAGTGGCGATCTCCTTTTCCACCTTATGCATATACGGATGATACACAGCGACATCAGATAGCCCGATATCCTCGATCACGACGCCTGTTCGCGCCGCGATACGCGTGGCAATCACCGCAACATCCGTCTCAGGCACCGCCAATAACAGCGATGCGCGTCTCGTCCACTCGCCCATCGGCAAACACATATGACCTTCCTCTTGCGCCACTTGCAATACATGTTGCAATGCTGCAGCAATCCGCTCTTGTGCATCATGAGCTATACCGATAGCACGTGCAATCGTATCGGCTGTCTTAAATCCAACACCAAACACATCGTCCACAATCTGGTATGGACTTTCCTGCACAATCGTCAAGGCGGTCACTGCACTACCATAGACTTGCACCAATTTGTCGACCACGTGCGCCGGTACATCATGCCCACGCAAAAAGCTCCCTAGCCGTGCCAGATCCTGCTGCTCGCCCAAGGCAACGACCGCTTTTTTGACCACCGCTTTGGAGAGTCCTTTTACAAGAGCGATATCTTCAGGCCTGTCCTTCAAAATATCCAATGTGCGTAACCCAAAATGCGCCACAATCTTTTGTGCCGTTTTAGGGCCGATCCCTTTAAAGCGGCCACTAGCCAAAAATCGCTCGATGCCAAGTTCGCTTGTCGGCATGACCATCACCGCCGAATCCGCGTGAAACTGCCTGCCAAAAGAGGGATGCAATTCAAAGCTTCCCAACCATTCATACTCAGCACCGAGCGTCAGCTCCTGCAAACGCCCGGTCACACGTACAGTTTCCCCCGAGGTAAGCCGTGCGCGAAGGACAACAAACCCGTCGGAACGCTCTACTAACGTTTTTTCTGCTGTCGCGCGTATCTTTTGTTTAACCATCTTACATGTTCAAATCGCGACGCACACCATCCACCATATAGATCACCCATTCACCAATGTTCGTCGCATGATCACCGATTCGCTCCAAACTCTGCGCCACCATCAAAAGCTGCGTCGCCTGTTCCACTGACGTCGGCGTCGAAATCATCATTTGTAAAAGATCAGCAAAAACCACCCGATACAGCCGATCGACCTCATCATCACTTTTTGCGAGCGTCTCAGCGAGCGCAACATCCTTTCTGATGTAAGCAGTGAGACTATCTTTAACCATCGACTCGACAAGATTCGCCATGCGCGGGATATCGAGCAAAGGTTTGACCCATGGTTGACGGTTCATTCGCAAGACAACTTTGCCTATCTCAACACAGTGATCGCCCATGCGTTCAAGATCGGTCACAGATTTTAATGCAGTGCCCAACAGCCTAAGATCCCCCGCCATCGGCTGTTGCAAAGCGATTAAGCGCAAGCATTCGGTTTCAATATCAATCTCCATACGATCAATATGATCATCACCATCAAGAACCTCTTTAGCAAGATCGGTGTCTTGCTCTGTCAGGGCCCGAATCGCCTTAAATATCGATTCTTCGACCAAGGCGCCCATTCTTAGAAGGTCTTGCTGCAATGCCTCCAGGTTGTTGTGAAACTGCCTTCTGGCATCCATGGCATCGCCCCCCCACTTTCGCCAACTCATTTGAGAACCATGTCATATTTTATCACGATAATATGCCTGTGTTTCGCTTCTCCTGTTTTTCTCGTCAAATTCTACACAAGCATGATCTCTCAGATCGAGGCAGGCAAAGCACTAAAGATGCTAGAGATGGCGCGTATCCACGCCAAGGTATGCGAGCGCCTCAGCCACCACTGACTGCGTGCCAAGCACGACGACAAGGCCACTCGGCCCCGCGTCTTCACAAGCAAGTTGTAGCGCATCAGGGACAGTATCCATGTACCTTGCATCGCCCAGGATCTTAGCCACTTGTACTGCATCCTCTGTAAAATGCAAGGACGGATTTCTTGCTTTCGTCATGATCAGACGCGAACTACATGCGCTCGCTTCTTTGATTACCCCGACGTAGTCTTTATCCTGTGGTACACCAATCACCGTAATAACTGACCGTATCTGTCGGTCGTCACGAATCAGGCGTACCACTTGCGCAATGCTTTGCGCCGCTTCACGGTGAATCGCACCATCCACAAATACATCAGGGCGCTTATCATTGCCTTTGATAAGTTGCATACGGCCGTAAAAAGTGCAGCTTTTCGCGAACTCTTTTAAAATCTCTTTGTCACACGGCTTGTTCATGATCGCTTCTGCTGTAGCGACAGCCACCGCCAGGTTGTCTGCTTGGTGACGGCCATACAAAGATAATTCGATGTCTTCATACACAGCATACGGCGTGCTCATGGTCAGACGCGTACCAAGGGTTGTCACTTGTACCGATTCAACCGTCATGTCCCGTCCCAATTGCAGGAGTTCAACACCGTATTCCTGTGCATGAAAGGTAAGCACACGCTGCACCTCTGGCAACTGTCGCGCAAGAAATGCCTGTCTCATACCTGAGGTAAAAATCCCCGCCTTATTCCAAGCAATATCAGAAAGAGTAGGCCCTAGCTGTTTGGCGTGCTCAAAATGAATGGGTGTGATCACTCCGTAGTCGCCGTGCCATTGGTTTACATCATCAAAACGAGCACCTCGACCTAGTTCAACTACGTTCATCTGCGTTTGTTGTTCAAAAAAGTACAAAGCTGCCACAACAGCCGTAAGCCCTACGGGGCCAAAATATTCGTGTGGTTGCATATATCGATCGATATCATCCGCAAGAGGCTTCACTCGCTCAAGCAGGCGCATAAAATCCGCTTCATCGATAGCGCGTCCCTGTACGCGAACGCGTTCGGTAAAGTCAATCAGGTGCGGACTCGTAAAAAGCCCCGTTCTATACTTGTGCGCTTGCAATACACCAGCTAAAAGACGTGCCGTAGAACCTTTACCTTTACTGCCCGTCACCTTGACCGTGGTTTCATGATGATCCGGTGATCCTAGTTGATCCAGAAGCCGTCGTGTAAATTGAGGCGTTCTCGTCTCTTGATCAAAACTGTCTTTGCGGTACGGTTTGGATCGTATATATGTTGAAAATATATAGTGGACTGCATCATACATATCCGTAAACAAAACGTCGTATCCCTCACGATCAAGCGTCACTCAGCGATTGATACGCTGAGACGCGATTTCTTCCCTTTTGCTTAGCACCCATATACATAGCCCGATCAGCATGCAAAATCAGCGTGTGCGCAGTGTCCCCTTGCTCAGGGTACGTAGCAGCGCCGACACTAACGGTTACCCGAAGCGGAATAACCGTTCCTTGCTTAGCCGTCATGGAGTTTTTACTACGCATAGGCAAAGGCTGTTCTTCGATCGCGGTGCGCAAACGCTCAGCAATCTGCATACCAATGTCCAGCGTCGTCTTGGGCAAAATCACTGCGAACTCTTCACCGCCGTACCGGCACACGATATCGCCTTCACGCACATGCTCCTTCAAGACGCACGCGATATTTTGCAAGATCTCATTGCCTGCCAGGTGCCCATACGAATCATTGATCTGTTTAAAATAATCAAGGTCCAGTACAAGCAAGGTCAAATGCTCATTTTCTCGTTGTGTCGCTTCACAAAGTTGTTCGATCATCATAGCAAAATACCGATAGTTAAACGTCCCAGTCAAAGAATCCGTCATGGTTTCCAATTTGGTTTGGGCAAAACGTCGTGCGTTAAACCAACCAATCGCCGCCTGGTTAGCCAGGATTTGCACCATCTCCATATCTCTTTTCGTATAGGCATTGGAATTCGGATGTGTCAAAGTCAAAACGCCAAGCACTTCATGGTTATACTCCAAAGGTACGGCAAGAACGGAATTGCCAGGTGTCGGTGCATTGCCCTCAAACTCAATAATATCTGACAAGTCGCGCCGACTTCGTCTCATGAGGGGTTCCTTTTTCACATAAGCTGCCCCGGTCAGCCCTTCACCAAATTCAACATGAATCTTTTTCATGGCTTTTTCAACCTCAGCATTGGGACCATAGACAGCGACTGCCACCAATTGATCACCTTGCGGCTCAAACACGTAGCATGTGATTGTCGTTACCATCTGAGGCACACCGTGTACGAGCGTCAACAAAAGCGATTCTTCGTGCAGTTCCATGCTTAGTTGTCGGGTCACAGCACTTATCGTCGACAATTGTTGATTAGAAAATACAAGGTTGGAGTACAACCGAAACATATACGTCAAGGCAAGAAATGCAATACCACCAGTTAAAAACGTCAAAAAATCAGTATCATGTCCAAGCAGAATAAACAACCAAGCCAAAAAGAAGTCGATCAGCACAGCAATCAAATCCCACTGAACGCCAACAGTCCAGCGATCGATCTGACCATCACGAAGATAGGTCAACACCAATGTCATTGCATCATTCAGCATAAAATGGACGATAAAAAATACGGTGATAGGCACAAATAGCGCCCAGATCGGTTGCAAAAAACCAATCCTGCCCCCTGTGGCAAAAAATGCAAAGGAAGATATGCTAGTCAAGATGACAAACATGCTTGCATTCGCCAACACACGGTGCCAACGCATCTCATGTCCAGCAATGACCTGGCTAACCACCCACGTAGCAAATAAAACGACGATCGTCATCACCACGCCAAATTGCAAAAATAGCGGAATAACAATCCCCGAGATCACATGAATAGACTGCCCGCCTACATGCACAGGAAAAACCCACGCGATCATCAGTAAGATCACGTAGAAAACGAGAAATATCGCACCTGTGATTGTCACAGCATGCGGCGGGTAGATCATCCAGGTTTGTAGCAAAATCAAGCCGGCTAGAACCGCTAATACGGCCACTCCACGAGTAAAACGGCTTCCAATGCGTTGCACAAACCATCCTCCCAACACGGAAAGGAATATTTGGGTACAGTATAACAAATTATTCAAGGAAGAAGTGACTGATAATTTGGATAGCTGTAGAAACGTCCGCTTCGTTTTTTACTTCTAAAAATAACGCTTGTTTGCGATTGCGTGCTTCTAAAAGAGCCGCAACATCTAACCACTTGCGCTCATCTGAACTTGCGACGTACGTCACAAAAGAATACGATTTTTGCAAAATGGTGACTATGCGCGCAGTTTCAAGCGATGCACTTCTATCGACGATTAAAATATCTGCCATATCTCGGCCACTCGCATACGATTCAAGTGAGAGTTTCCGTACGAACCACTCAATCCAATCGCCCGCATCGGCCACGAGTACAACCACTGTCGGCAACCAGGATTTCGTTTGCCGCTTCGCGCGTCGCCAAATTTGCCATGCTGCCATGATCAAACCATATGTTGCAAGCAGCAGGACTAGTACTGTTGTCATACCAATCGCCCCTTTTGTCAGGTTGTTGGTGGCAACAGTTTATGCCATGACCATAAGAACGTTACAACGATAAAAAGCGCAGGGATCCAATGATCCCTGCGTTACGTAGGCTAATAGTCGTTTATGCGGGTTACTACGCTTGCAAAGTCAAACCTGCTGCTTGACGAAGCGCATCCGCACGATCTGTTCTCTCCCAAGGAAGGTCAAGATCTGGACGACCAAAGTGACCATAAGCTGCCGTCTGCCGATAAATGGGTCGACGCAAGTCAAGCGCCTTGATGATCCCTGCAGGGCGCAAATCAAAATGCGCCTCGATAAGGTCTTCAATCAGGTCATCGACAATCTTCCCGGTACCAAACGTATCGACACGAATGGATACGGGTCGTGCCACACCGATTGCATACGCAATCTGCACTTCGCATTTATCAGCAAGTCCTGCAGCTACCACATTTTTTGCTACATAACGTGCCGCATACGCACCAGAACGGTCTACTTTCGTCGGATCCTTACCCGAAAAAGCGCCGCCGCCATGACGCGCATACCCACCATAAGTGTCTACGATAATCTTACGTCCTGTTAACCCAGCATCACCTTGCGGCCCACCAATCACAAAACGACCCGTCGGATTAATGAGATATTTCGTCTGATCATCCAAAAGCTCTTGTGGAACCACAGCGTCAATGACCAGACGTTTCAAATCCCTTTCGATCGTATCGTGATCGACTAAAGGATGATGTTGCGTTGAAATGACGATCGTATCGATACGCACCGGACGATCCCCGTCATACTCGACGGTCACCTGCGTTTTACCATCGGGACGCAGATAATTGACTAATCGTTCTTTTCGCACTTTTGCCAAACGTTGCGATAAACGATGCGAAAGGGCGATCGGAAGCGGCATCAATTCTGGAGTTTCATTGACAGCAAAGCCAAACATCAGGCCTTGGTCGCCTGCGCCGATCGCTTCAATCTCCGTATCCGTGACTTCCCCTTTGCGCGCTTCAAGCGCCTTATTAACACCCATCGCAATATCAGGAGACTGTTCATCGATCGATGTGATAACAGCGCACGTATCCGCGTCAAAGCCAAACTTCGCACGCGTATATCCCAACGAACGGATGGTCTCCCGCACAACGCGCGGAATATCCACATAACCTTCTGTGGTCACTTCTCCTGCAACCAAGACAAGCCCCGTCGTTACAGACGTCTCACAGGCCACACGTGAATAAGGATCTTGTTTCAAAAAAGCATCAAGCAACGCATCGGATATTTGATCACAAATTTTATCGGGATGACCTTCTGTAACCGATTCAGATGTAAATAACTTACGTTTTGCCATATAGTCCACCTCCACTACTATGAAAAAGACCAATGTAAATGTATTATAGACAAGCCTATGTGTCAATCGATGAAGAAGAGCATTAAACAGCAACAGAGGATGCCTTAGGCACCCCCTGCAAATAGGATTACCTAAATTGCATCAGGATTGCTGCGATTGCGATAGAGCCAGTTCACCAAAAGCCACCAATTTCCTTGTCATATGACCGCCAACCGTACCTGCATCTTTGGTCATGATGTGCCCCCAATAATCCTCGCTACCTTGAAAGACCGGTAACCCGAGTTCCGATGCAATCTCATACTTCATATCATCCAGAGCTTTATGAGCACCTTTGACCACTTGCGTAAATCCACTTGACATATGCGATTCCCCCTTACGCTATGATCATCGCCAGACATCAGCGTAGTCATAGTGTCTCTTAAAGCCATGAAAATCAGGCCGACACTTCTTGGAGAATCACACAGGTCTTACAAGTGAATAATCACACTGATTGCTTGGCACGAACACTTATAGCGTCTCGAAAAGCGCGCCACGCAAAGATCGGTAAAGCCAGTTGTCGACGAAAGCGTCGCGGCTCTTTGCATAAACGGTAAAACCATTCCAACTTCGCTTTTTGAAAAAATTGCGGTGCGCGCTTCACTTTTCCAGCAAGCACATCGATCGTACCGCCGACACCTATCGCTAAAGGAATCGCAAGTTCATCGCGATAGCGATCGATAAATTGATCCTGCCTCGGTTGACCCAGCCCGACAAGCAGCAGATGCGGCGCAAATGCTTTAATATCTTGAACGACAGAAAGTGTGCCTTCTGCTGAAAAATAACCGTTTCGGCCTCTTATCGCAAGCGTAGGATATCGCTTTTTTAACGTCTGTACAGCACCTTCGAGCGCATCTTGTGATGCGCCTAACAGGTACACGCGCAGGCCCGCCAGTGCAACATAGTCGATCAACTGTGTCGTCAGTTCAACCCCTGTGACGCGCTCTTTTAAGGGTGTTCCATACCACTTGGCAGCAAGCACGATGCCGATACCATCAGGCGTGATGAGATCCGCCTTTTTAACTATAGCTTCCAGACTTGGATTGGCTAAAGTTTGCATCACAAACTCTGGCCCCGCCGTGATAATCACGTGGGGCTTATCGTCCTCTAAAAATTGCTTACCCTGTTGAACAACTTCAAAGGCCGTCAGATTAGCAAAAGGAATACCTAACACGCAAACCATCGCACACACCTATTTTTCCCGATCAAATTGAGCAAGTTGCCGATGCAAGACTTGGATATCTTGCTCATTGACGTAAAAATACCACAATCCATCACGATGGTCTACCCGATTAGCACCGGCAAGTGTTCTTGCCTGCACCGTCACTTTATGCGGTGCTAAAGCTAGTCTTCCCACTTGCGACAGCGCATCAAACACACCTGTGTCAAGTTTCACATGAGATGTTAAATGAAATAAAGCTGCACTGACACCCCACCAACGATCGATCGGCACAGGCATTTTCCCGATCGCGGACAACAATTGTTGCTGGCGCTTCATGCGCCCTGTATCCGCCATCACATCATGCCGAAACCTTACATACCCCAAAGCTTCCTTTCCAGATAACCTATGCCATCCGGCTGTGAGGTGAATATGCGTCCCGTCGCTGTTATCATCATAATGAAGCGAATGATCGACACGGATCGGTACGCCACCTAACGCATCAATCAATTCGCGAAATCCCGCGAAATCAATAACAGCGACATGGTCGATCGCGATATGCAATGTCTTTTGTACCGTTTCCTTCAATAACGTAAGTCCACCGTAGGCCAATGTGTGATTGATTTTGGTGTAACCATAGCCATGCACCCAGACGCGCGTATCGCGTGGCACCGATAGTACAAAAACCTTCCCATCCTGATGGGAAATTCGCGCAATCATCAAGGCATCTGATCGAGCCGGCTCGCCTTTTCGACTGTCTGACCCAACTAAAAGCCAAGTGACGTTTTTAGTCTGCGGGTGCGTCGACACGAGCACATCAAATGCATGGCGGGCGTACACCGCACGTGGATCAAAAGCAGGCAACGCAATCAGCTTTCGTGATGCCTGCGCAGGGTGGTTGGCGACTGTCCCCGTTTCATGGTCAGGTGAGACCGAGGCCTGAATCATCGCAGGCTGGCCATGCCACAAGCCACGCGTTGCATACAGCACAGTGAGTCCGCAAAAGAGTACAATCCATACGATCGTGAGACGAAACCGTGGCAAAGGGCACCTCCGAATAGAGAGAAGTGTTCTAAAAAGTCTGTGCCTAGTATGTCCCAAAGAAAAAGAAAAAAATAAATATGGCTGATTCAAAAGCGAGCGGACAGTGGGGGTTGGTATCCCGGGGGGGACCGAGATATGCTCGCTTTCGAAACCAACCATATATGATGATAGAATTTATTCTACTAATTTCGACACGTTTTGACAAGCGTTTGTCGAAAAATAGAATTAAATAGTCTAAATCTACTATCCCGTACAACATGTTTGATTCTTATTGTAGCGC
Source organism: Caryophanales bacterium (assembly GCA_027343965.1). GTDB lineage: Bacteria > Bacillota > Bacilli > Alicyclobacillales > SLC66 > JAKACU01. Next base: position 23,810 of record DAHWJX010000026.1, read on the forward strand.
CGCATTCATAAAGTCTGTCACGAGAATGGGATCTGTTTTAGAACCGTCTGGATTTACTGAAGGTGCTGCATACGTACTACCCATATTGGTGATTGTTCCATTAGCGGATTTTACTTGGTACTGTACTTCAAGCGTCTGGACGCCTGTGACAGAGATTGATACAGGTACAGGTTGCTGCCCTGTTTGAACATAGCCCGTACTGCCAAGTACATTGCCATCGCCCACAAACGTAAGTTGGACAGAGCCATCGAAGTTTTTCGACAAATCATCGATCGCAAACGATCCGGAAAGCGTCGTGTATTTCCCCTGCAAATTATAATCCACACCTGGAACGACCGCATTTTGCCCCGGCGTCACAGCCCATTCAATGGTGAATTGACCGGGGTACATCGTGCCTAGTACGGTGGCTGGCCAATAGCCTGACAGTTGACCCGCTGGATACAGCTGCGAATTACTGAAATCACCGATAAGTTTTGTCGGCGTCAAACTCATCAGTGCTGTACTACTAGGGGCAAACGACGGGGGTGTTTGCCCCTCATATGAAACATTGCCCGCATTGTCGATCGTAGGCGTCAAGCCAAACGCGCTAACATACGCTGGATTGGTCGCTGGCACATCATAAAATGTACTACCATCGGTGATCCCTGACGGCAACTTTTGGCCATTATCGTAGACGGTAACAGGTTGAACGGTACTGTTGACAAAAACACTCGCCGGACGATTCACCCACTTGGCAGATGCTTGTAAAGCATGGGCAACCGCGCTAATGGGTACATAGACATTATGATTATAGATAAACGGTTCAGCGCTCGTTTTTATCATGTTGTTGTTGACAATAAGTTTGATGTTGGCAAACGAGGCACGAATGTCGTGCAGCCCTGTGCTGGCGTACCCTGATGTGGCGAAAATCACCGCACTTGTCAGCACGCCAAGCATGACCATCATTTTGTGTTTCATACAAAACGCTCCTTTGGCGTGATTTAGTGGACGCGCACGTCAGCAAAGTCGATGTCGACACGCAGGGAACTTGGCAATGCTTGTCCCATCGTATACACTTTTTTCGTGCTGTTTTGCATTACGGAAAACTCAATGGTCAAAAGCTTCACATGAGAGACATCGACGCTGACAGGTGCTGCGGGCGCGCCCTGTGCTTGCCATGGTGATTGATACAACTGCTTGCCGTCGCCTAAAATGGTCAGTTGTGCCTCTTCCTTGGCATCCGAAGCATCATCCAGGCCAAACGAGCCTGTAAGCAAGCTATAGTTTCCTTTCAAATTGTACATGACGCCAGGCACTTGAGAATTGGAACCTGAATTAGCCCATACAATGGAGTTCGCATTGGAATATAAAATACCGTCGATTTTTGGCGCGCCATCGGTCCAACCATAGTCAGGTCCAACCATGCCTTGCACACTTTTCGCAAAATCCCCGTAATCCCGCACATCGATGAAGGAACGAAGAGGCATACCTGCTTGTGGTACAGTGCCAAAGTACATCGTGTTTTTCGCACTGTCGATGTAGTACGGAACGTTGGCAATTGACGCAAGCGCGAAACCTGCAATGTAGGTTTTGCCACCGTAAAGTACTGTATGCGTCCCGGAATACACAGACAAGCTATAATAATTCAAGGTTCCAAGTTTGGTCGAAGCGACATTTTTGTCATTGACGAGTACTTCATGCGTCTTGCCATTCCACGCGACACTTGCTCCAAGACCGTGTGCGATCGTACTGATCGGTACGTAAACATTGCTGTTATAAATGAAAGGCTCTGCTGCCGTTTTAATCGTCTTGTTATTGACATGAATACCGATATTCGCGAAATGCGCGGGCAACGTGCGAATGCCAGCACTTGCATACGTCAGGCCTCCGAAAACTACCCCACCAAGGACGATACCCACAGCATAACTCGATACAAAGCGAAGACTTTTTGCCATGGCGAAGTTCCTCCTTATCTATCAAACGCGGTACACAATGTCTACTATGATACCTCTTAACGTTGCAAGGAACAACGAGCAATAATCAACTATTTCCTTAACCTTTGGCATAGTACAAATCGTTTGACATTTATAGGTTGTAATGCTATGCTACAAACGCAGGTTAATACAATGTGAGTACGCTTTGTACTTCCGTAGGGGGCTTTTTCATTGCAAGGAACGGTTAAATGGTTTAATGGTGAGAAGGGCTACGGATTTATCCGAGTCGAAGGCGGCAACGACGTATTCGTACATTATACCGCGATTAACGGAGACGGCTATCGCACCCTTGAAGAAGGACAACAAGTTGAATTTGACATCGTAGAAGGACAACGTGGACCGCAAGCTGCTAATGTTGTAAAATTGTAAGCGATATCTTGGCCTTATGTCGAAGCATCTCCACTGGAGATGCTTTTTATTTTTCCATAAATGTACCTTGATGACCAAGAAGATACAAAGACTGTACTAAGAATCCGGTGCTATAATGACCGCACATATTCGTTTTTGGGGAAGGCGACCTGTATGCTCCATACTATGCGCAAGGTATCATCTATTCTTTCTCTCACGCTCATTGTGCTGTCGTCCTTGGGGATGCAACAGTTCACGCCGACTGCATTCGCACAAACGACAATGCGTAAAACCATGGCGTCTGCGAATCACAGTAAAACGTCAGAACCATCTCACGTTACAAAAACGAGTAACGTCGTCATACAGCCTTACGTGATGCCTTCCGTCTCAGCAAGTGGTATGAACGTGTTGACATCTATACCATCGCTTTTGTCGATTGCAAAAAATACATCCTTACACCACGCAACCATCTTGCCACCTGATCATTCACCTGTCCTTTTAACCGGTGTCATTTATGATCTGAAAAGTCCAAATGTCCTTGTGTACGGGCACGTGATAAAAAAAGCGGGTAAACCTGTCGTGACGCGGGCATGGGTACAGATCGATGATTTAGGCAAACGTACGCTTGACCCCGTCACTTGGCAGTACCCTGTACCCGTTCAAAAAACCGGGGCATTTGCGGCCGTGTTGCACATCCCATTTTCGGCAGATACGTATGAAATTCAAGCGGCGCCGCCATTAAACACAGCGCAGACAAGCTTAACCTATACGTTTGCGGCGAACGTCCAGAGTTCGACAAAACCTTTTGTCTTGAAATTTCACGGTCAAGACTCTGACCAGGCTTTAGGGCTATTGACTTCAGTATGGGCGGATGCGACTGACCCTGCCATTATCTCCTTGGCGCATAAGATCACGCAAGGAGATACGACAGCATTGCAAAAAGCGCGGACGGTGTACGACTGGGAAGCTCTACACATCGGATACAATGGAGCATTGCTGCGCAACAACGGTTACGGCTGGAGCACCAGTGAAGAAACGTTGGCTACAAAACGTGGAATATGTGTCGATTATGCCAATGTCAGTGATGCATTTTTACGCGCCCTCGGTATCCCGACACAGATGGTCGTAGGCTATGCGCAAGACACATCATCGAGCGTCGCTGATAATGGCAATACTGGACACGCCTGGAACCGGGCATGGATCGGTGGCACATGGGTGTACTTTGATCCTACATGGTCGCGAGAATATCTGACGACCGTGTCGCCAAACGCCGAACCCGAACCAACTGATCTGTATTTGTTGCAACCGCAATGGTTTAATCCACCAGCTAAATTGTTGGATGCCACACACTCCCTGTCAGGAATTCAATACCAATAATTTACAGCATAGTTATGATACACGGTGAGACACTGTGTATAGTCAGATGCTTTTAGACAATGGCTTCGCGTCAGCATACTGCGCGAGGCCCTTCCTTTCGTTTGACTAATATAAAAAAATTAGTATAATACTTAATGTAACTAAATTTATCTTGGAGGCGATGGCCTATGGCTACAGCTATTTCTGATTTTCTTACCGCAGTAAAAACACGTCGGTCCGTATACGGGATCAGCAAACTATCCCCAATCTCCGACGAACGTATCGAAGAGATTATCCGGGAAGCCGTCAAGTTCACCCCGTCTGCGTTCAACTCGCAATCGACGCGGATTGTCCTTCTTGTTGGCAACGAGCACGAGAAACTTTGGAATCATGCGACCGATATCTTAAAAACCATCGTACCTGCGGATCAATTTGCGTCGACACAACAAAAGATGGATAGTTTTAAAGCGGGGCATGGCACGATCTTGTTCTTTGAAGACGAGACCATTGTCCGTCAGTTGCAAAATGACTTTGCGCTTTATCAAGATCGCTTCCCTGTGTGGGCGCAGCATACCAACGCCATGCATCAAATGGTTATCTGGACCGCTTTAGCCGAGGAAGGCATTGGCGCAAGTCTACAGCACTATAACCCGCTCATCGATGACGTTGTGAAACAAACGTGGAAGTTGCCTGAAACGTGGCAATTGATTGCGCAGATGCCATTTGGCACACCGATTGCGACACCTGGCGACAAAGAGTTCAAACCCATCGAGGACCGCTTCAAAGTATTTAAAGGGTGATATCCTCCTTGTCCAAGTAGATCAGTAACTAGGGTTTGTTACATTCCGTAAAAAGAAAGGTTTGTGAATCAAATGCAAAAGGATCTTGCGACAATTCCGCAAGATCCTTTTGTCTCAGTGCAACTTAGTAGGTAAATGCTGCTTGGGTATTGGTTAATGCAGCAGCATTGACTGCATTGGGTGCCCAAGCCACGATGCTATCAGTGAAATCTTGATCTCCATCAGCTGTAGCACTTGCTGTATACGTGACAGATACTTGACCCGATGGATTAGTAACACCACTTGTGGCAGACAATGTGCCAGGCAACTCAGTGGCTTCAGGCGTTGCTTCTGTAGTTGAACCGACGGCATGCTGTAGATTGAAATCTACTGTAACGCCTGGAACTGGATTGCCGTAGGTATCGGTCACTGTGTAGACAATGGTCGATTGCGCGGATGCCACACTACTTTGTGCCGTTGTGATTGAGCTTTTCAGCATAACGGCGGCTGAAGGCGTAACACTCACAACATTCGACGTTGTGCTAATCACAGTGCCCCCTGCTGTGACAACCACCGGGGCTTGCGTCATCGCAACAGTCGGTGTAATCGTTGCAGTATAGGAACCATTCGCGTTGGTCGTAACTGTGCTACTTTGTCCATCAAACGTGACCACAACGGGCGTATTGGCAAGTGCATTATCCGTACTGCTATACACACTGCCCGTCACCGTCAAGGCTTGCCCCGCCGTGACAGCAGCGGCAGACAATTGTACCAAGGACTTAGCGGGGTCTACAGTTGATGTTGTCGTACCACCCGTTGTCGTGCCCGTGCTACCGCCAGCGGCTTTGGCCTGTGCCAAAAGCCACGCATCGATACGCAGTAAGTCGCTTAAAGTTACACGGCTAGTTATTTCATAACGAAGTGTTAGGCCCAGTAGCGGATGAAGCTGATTCTTCTTGATGGTACCGTTCGCGTAGTCAGTCAAGAACTTATTGACCGTACCATATAATTTGCTGTAGTTATGTTCAACACGCGTGATCTCATTTTTAACCGCAACGAGAGACTTGCCATCTTGATATGTTTCCCGGTCATCTTCTTGATTCTTTACAGTACGAACACCATGTTGCAATTGATCGGTTAATTCTTGCAACTGTTTCGTTAGCGTACCTAAGGTATCCTGATTGGTTGCAGCTTGCATCTGAGCAACAAGGCTTGTAATTTGTTGCTCGAGAGCCAGCTCTGCAGCTGTGATCGTCGACGTTGCCGTTGTCGATGTAGAGACTTTCGCAGCAAGTGCATTGGTTGTTACAGTCAAATCCGTCGCAACTTTAGCTTCTTCGCTAACAATCTGTGGATTGTATTTCGCGACGGCTGTACTCAATTGCTTTTCAAAGTCACTCGCAGCTTTTATGGACAAGATCCCGAGAATCGACATGATGGATCCTTTATCATGTCCTTTGATATGGCCCTTACCGTGCTCACCCGAGTCACCAAAGTTACCTCGACCGTGATCTTTTGGCATGGCCTGATGAAATGGC
>DAHWJX010000034.1:0-9883 GCA_027343965.1 Caryophanales bacterium
TTGCGAAAGTAGATCACGGAGTTGATCTTTGGTGTAACTTTCATCCCACCCGGGAAGGCTTAATTCACTTTGTAAAGGATTACGTTGTAGTAAATCTTCATTAAAATAGGAAAGAGCAAAAGAACCATCGGGTAATTCGTAAGAAAGTTGCGTACGAAGCCAATCAAAAACAGGCATAAAGTTATAGCAAATGACTTTTACACCCGCTTCACCTAAACGACGCACATTTTCACAATAGTTCTCAGTCAAACGCGGTGCGTCGCTCCCACCCAGTTTGATATTCTCATGCACAGGAACGCTCTCCACGACTTCAAAAGTCAAACCCGCAGCATGAATGCGCTGTTCAAGATCAGCAATTTTTTCTCGTGGCCACACTTCGCCTACCGGTACATCATAAATGGCCGACACAACACCTTGCATACCTGGAATCTGCCTTATATGTGACAGCGTCACGGGATCCGTTTCGCCATACCACCGAAAAGTCATCTGCATAGTCGTCATAAGCCACCTTAATTTGTAAAATAATTTCTCGCGTTTTGAATAAAAATACCTTCCAATAAGGGACCTAATGTCTCATCGTCATCCGGTACTTCTCCATCCTCAATCCATTGACCGATCAGGGAACAAACAATCCGGCGAAAATAATCATGACGGGAAAACGACAGAAAACTTCGAGAATCCGTCGTCATACCGATAAATAAGCCCAATGCTCCTGTATTGCTGATCAATCGTAATTGTTCTACAATGCCATCTCGATGGTCTAACATCCACCATGGAGGTCCCACTTGGATCTTCCCTTTAATTCCTCCCTGAAAATTGCCCGCCATAGACGCTATCATGTAATACGCCGCAGGGTTCATCGTGTAAAGAATAACTTTCGGTACAGCATCTATGATCTCTAGATCATCAAAAAATTGTTGTAAAGCTCGTATCGAGACCGCTTCGCCGATGGAATCCACACCGCAATCAGCACCAAGTTGATCAAAGAGTCGCGAATTCGCGTTGCGAAGTGCTGAAAGATGCAGTTGCATTACCCAACCCCGTGTTGCGTACTCAGAAGCCAAGAAAAACAACAAATAATATCGATATCTTTCAACATCTTCCTGTTGCAACGACTGACCAGTTAACCCTTTGGAAAATATGTGTTTTGCTTGCGCATAAGTGCCCTTGACTGTAGGAAACGTACTAACCGAATGATCAGCACTACTACATCCCATCGTTGCAAAATAGTCCATTCGTTGACGTAACGTATCAAGCAAATCATCCAGTGTTTGAATGCTTGGACCCGACACTTCCGCCAGTTGTTGAAGATAAGCTATAAAGCTTACGGACGTAATCGCCAAAACAGCATCCGGTCGAAAAGTTGGCACAACGCGCGTCTGTATATCAGTTGCATGGTGTAGTTGCCGATGAAAATACAAATCATCAATCGGATCGTTCGTCGTTGCGATAGTTTCCACATTGGATTTTGCAAGCAAATCCCGCGCACGAAATCCACCTTTTTGAATTTGTTGTAGCGTTTCATCATAAATTTCATAGGCCGTTTTTGCACTAAGTGGTTTATCAATCGCAAAGTACTGTCGCAATTCCAAGTGAGCCCAATGATAAACGGGATTTCCTACAAAATAGGGAAGCACTTCTGCAAAGGCTAGAAATTTCTCCTTATAGGTCGTATCCTGTCCCGTAATGAGTTCTTCTGGAAGACCGGCTACACGCATCAACCTCCATTTATAGTGATCACCAGCCATCCACAGTTCGCCTAGATCAGTAAATGATTTATTCTCTGCTATATCCTGCGCTCTTAAATGGCCATGATAGTCATAAATGGGCAACGTAGAAGCAAACTTTTCGTATAATTCCTTAGCCTTATTCGTTTTCAATAAATACTCTGGACCGCTAAACGCTTTCATCAAAATGAGTATTTACCTCCTCTATCACCCCTACTATGTCTATTAGTATACGTACCATTTCTGCGATTAAAATGCATATTTGTGCTATAATACTTGCGAAAATTGCACATAAAATTGTACAGTGAGAGTATATGATTGTAATTTTCATTTTTTGAGGTGATTATCATGAAGATTTCTATACAAGACTTTCAATCCAGGCAACATATGATTCGGACGGAGTATGAAGTTTTTCATTATTTAGATCGGAAGTTACATGATGTTCAATTGCATCATCATGATTTTTATGAGGTGTATTTATTTCTTTCAGGAAGAGTAACCTACTTTGTAGAGGGTAAATCCTACGTACTTAAGCCACATGACATCCTTTTCATAGCACCTAATGAATTGCACCAGGCCGTTATTTCTGCGGATTCACAAGCATACGAACGCATGGTTCTATGGATTGATCGGCAATTTTTAAAAACTCTCGGAGACACCACAACAAATTTAGAACAATGTTTCAATACCACATTATTGACACATACCAATCTCTTACGGCTTAGTCCGGATCATTTTCAACTCATAAAATCCGAACTGCTCCAACTTCTGGCCGCAAGCAAAGAAGAATCCTTTGGCAGTAAACTTTTATGCCAATCGTATGTGCAACGACTCATGATATTGCTGAACCGCTATGCCCTACTTGGGAAAAATGAAGGTCTCAACGATGCCATTTTAGTGAATGATTTTTTAGAACCCATTATTGCTTTCATTACAGAAAATCTATCTCAAGAGCTAACATTGAATGGAATCGCAAACCATTTTTACATGAGTAAGTTTTACTTAATGCGCGAATTTAAGCGACAGACAGGAACGACGATCCATCAGTACATTCTGCAAAAGCGACTGGTATTATCTAAGCAACTCATTTTAGAGAACATGCCAATTAGCGATGTATCACTTCAATGTGGATTCAACACTTACTCTCATTTTTTCCGGGCATTTAAGGCCCAGTACGATATGACGCCAAAACAATTTTATAATTTCATGCACGCCGAAATTCGTTGAAAGACGAAACTACATGACGGTTGCAACAAATGATTTAAATTGATTGACAACGTATATTATGATCATGACAGGAGCCATTATTGGCATCGGTTATGGTTCTGTTACACCTATTTTTCAAACTCAGACAATTAATTCGGAGAGCCACATTGCGTTGTATTTTGTTGGTGTCCTCGCATAGACAAGCAACTGGTAGGTATTCTGCGTTACCAACCAGTTGCTTTTTCAACGACACGCTCTTACAGCTTTTTAGGCACTATGACTGGCAATTTTTTATAGGTAAATACCCCTACTTCTGCTAACGAAACTTGAACACGATACTTTTGCTGAATTCGCTGATGGTGCCACCATAAACATAAATAGCCAAAACGTACGATCTTGTTTCGCATAGAAATTATACGCTTCATAGTCTTCCGTTTAGCCAATTTACCGCTTTCCAAACCTGTGCGCAGCCAACACCGCATAAATAACTTCATGCACAGGCACATGAATACCAAGTTCCATGGCCATTTCAATCAGTGCCCCTTGCAGACTATCAAGCTCAAGGGGCAACCCTTTTTCCAAATCGCGATGCATAGAAGATGTCAAGGCAGGATCCAACTTAGCAGCACTTTCCATCATTTGATCATGTAAATTTTCAGGCAGTGCGACCCCTTTTGCATGCGCAACAGAAAGTAATTCACGAATCATATCAGAATAAAGAAGCATTCCCTTGGGCTCTTGTAAAACGGAACCAATAGGTAATCGACAAGCTGCCGTTACACCACTGAGGGCACATAAAAACACATACTTTTTCCACATTTGCACAAGTATTTGATGGCGATATAAGGCTTTAATGCCAGCCTTAGTGAAAATTCCTTGCATCTGATGCATCAGGTTCTTCACACTGTCATCTATCGTCACGTCATTAACAGGACCATAGACGATCTCACAGGAACCACCGGTTTGCAAGATGTCCCCTTCCTTGGACAACGTTGTTTCGATATAGCAAGAGCCACCGAGCGTATCTTTTTCTCCAAATTCGGAGAGCAAATGATCCATATGCCTAACGCCATTTAACAAAGGGACGATCACAGTCCCTGCACCGTGTAATACAGTAAGATCATCCATGGCATCCGCTAGATGATAATTTTTAATGGCGACAATCACGATATCAAGTTTATCGATGTTGCGAACGTCAGTGACAAGAGTAGGCTGAATCGTAAAATTTCCTACTACACTGTGAACGACAAGGCCGCGTTGACGGAGTTGTTGTGCGCGTTTTTCCCGCACGATAAAAGTTACATTTTCTCCTGCTCGGGCCAACATTGCACCATAGTAACCACCCACGGCGCCAGCACCATATATTCCAATTCGCATCGTCGTCATCTTCCTTTTCTGTCCCTACTCTACAGTGAAATACCGTGCCTCAGGATGAGAAAAAACCATTGCTGACACGGATGCTTCAGGTTCCATCATAGAACCTTCCGTCAAATGTACCCCAATGTCTTCTGGCTTCATCAAGCGAAAGAGTTGTTCCTGATCTTCAATGCGCGGACAAGCAGGATACCCAAACGATACACGAATTCCCTGATAACGAGCAATGAAACGTTCTCGCATAGTCATCTCCGCTGGATCAGGAAATCCCCACGAATCACGTAAAATGTGATGCAATCTTTCCGCAAAGGATTCGGCAAGTTCCAATGCCACAGCCTGTAAAGCATAGGATTTAAAATAATCCCCATTGTCTTTTAGCCGTTGCGCTTGTTCTCGAACACCAGAGCCAGTAGTCACCACAAAAAACGCGACATAATCCATCACGCCACTATCGACCGAACGCAAAAAGTCCGCAAGACACAAATGACTATCACTTCGTTGCCTAGGGAAGTCAAACCTTTCAAGCACCGTGCGTTGATCCAATGGATCATAGATCATGACTTGATTGCCATCAGATTGGGCAGGAAAAAAACGATACACCGCATTGGCTGTCAGCAATTTCGTCTTTGCAGCGTCATCAAGAAGAGCATCGATATCAGCCTTCAGATTGACGGCCTTCTCATCACCTTGCGCTAAGAGTTTTTCCACATTTCCCTGTAATCCAAGATGTTTGCCTAAAAGCATCTGCCAATTTATATAGGGGCGCAAAAAACTAAGTGGGTAATCTCGAAGAACGTGGCGCTCCATATCTACTGGAGGGTAGATCGGTGCGTGTGCATCAATTGCTGAACGTGTTTGTGACGAATCCTTCGCTAGCACTGCATCGCGTACGTTCGTTGATGACATCACGTTTGACTGTACCGCATTTCGCAACTGTGAAATGAGTTTTTCCCTTTGCATCGGGTCACTCACTTGATTAGCCATATCAAGACCGCTCATGGCATCTTTTGCATATAGCACAAGTCCACCATACTCCGGTGAAATTCGCGTGTCCGTAAATTTCTTGGTTAACGCTGCTCCCCCTACAAAAAGTGGCACGTCAATCCCGGCCTGCGCCAAATCTTGCGCTGTGATGACCATTTGCTGCGCTGATTTGACGAGCAACCCAGATAGCCCGATAAAATCAGGCTTTTCATGCTCATAAGCAGCAATCAATTGATCCGGCGCCACCTTAATACCAAGATTAATCACTTGATAGCCATTATTGGCTAAAATAATTTCTACAAGATTTTTGCCGATATCATGAACATCGCCCTTCACCGTTGCCAACATGATCTTTCCTTTAATGGCACTTTCATTTTTCTCCATGAATGGCTCGAGGTGAGCTACTGCCGCTTTCATAACTTCCGCACTTTGCAATACTTCCGCGACAATTAACTCATTGGCATTAAATAATTTACCGACTTGATCCATACCTGCCATGAGTGGACCGTTAATAATATCAAGCGGAGCCTGATTCAGTAAAGCTTCATTAAGGTCAGCAATCAAGCCATCCTTTGACCCTTCTACAACATAGCGAGACAACCTTTGTGCAAGCGGGAGTTCTTCAGCCGGGATACGCTCAACGATCTTTTTTTCACGATAAAAAGCGGTAAATTGAGCGACGGTGTCATCACTGGTATGAAACAACAATGCTTCTGCAAGATCACGTTCTCCTTGAGGAATTGACGCATAACGCTCTAATTTTTCCGAGTTAACGATGGCAAAATCAAGTCCAGCTTTGGTGCAATGATACAAAAATACGGCATTTAGCACTTCACGACCTGCCGGCGGCAAACCAAACGATACATTACTCAAGCCAAGAATAGTCTGACACATAGGCAATGCTTCTTTTAATAAACGTATGCCTTCGATCGTTTCTAGGGCCGAACCGAGGTAATTCTCATCACCTGTCCCGACAGGAAACACCAAAGGATCAAAAATTATATCTTGCGGGTCAATCTGATACTCCGTAGTCAACATCGTGAAGGATCGTTTCGCGACCTCGAGCTTTCGTTCCTTTGTGACAGCCATCCCAACTTCATCGATTGTACCGACGACGAGTGCTGCTCCATAACGATTCACTAATGGCACAACCTCATCAAAACGCTTGCGACCATCTTCCAAATTGACCGAGTTGATAATTGCTTTTCCTTGACTAAATTGCAAAGCTGTTTCAAGTACGCGCGCATCTGTCGAATCGATCATCAGTGGGGCTTTCACTTTTTTGGCTGCGAATTCCAGAAAATGTTGCATATCCTCGAGTTCATCACGATCCGGATCAGCCAAACAGACATCGATAACCGCAGCACCGTTTTTCACCTGTGTTCTGGCTACTTCTGATGCTTCTTCATACAAACCATCAGCGATCAAACGGCGAAACTTACGTGATCCGATGACATTCGTGCGTTCACCTACAAGCAGTGGACGATTATCAGAATCAACATAGACTGGATCAATTCCTGCCACAGCAGGTAAATGGCCCTGTGCTGCTTGGCGAGGCGCGATATCCTTCATGACGTCTGCTAAGGCAGCGATATGATCAGGTGTAGTACCGCAGCAACCCCCTGCGACATTGATCCAGCCTTGTTTGGCGAATTCAACCATTTTGGCTGCGAGACTTGCGGGTGATTCATGGTAGTGACCATCCTCATCCGGTAAGCCAGCGTTAGGATAGCAACTCACACCGCTTACGCTTAGTGATGACAGCGTACGCAAATGATCACGCATAAATTCAGGACCTGTTGCACAATTCAATCCAACAGATAGTGGATGAAGATGCTCTACGGAAAGATAAAACGCCTCAATATTTTGCCCGGCTAACGTTGTTCCCATGGGTTCGATGGTCCCTGAAATCATAATGGGAACAGATCGTTGCAATGTTGCAAACGCTTTTTGGATGCCAATGCTACCCGCTTTGACGTTGAGTGTGTCTTGCGCTGTTTCCAACAATAAGACGTCCACACCGCCCTCGATAAGCGCTAGCGCCTGCTCGTAATAACTCTCTGCTAAGGCGGCAAACGTCACGCCACCCGTTACCGATAGGGTCTTTGTCGTAGGCCCCATGGCACCAGCTACATAACGCGGAAAGTCGTCTGTACTCATCGCATCAGCTTCATTGCACGCAAGAGCCGCGGCCGCCAGGTTGATTTCACGCGTCCGGTGTGCTAAGTCATACTCGGCAAGAACGATACTTGTGGCGCCAAACGTATTCGTTTCAATCAAATCAGAGCCTGCACGCAAGTAGGCACGATGAATGTCTGCAATAACATCTGGCTTTGTTATACAAAGAAACTCATTGCAACCATCATATTGCTCGCCACCAAAATCAGTTGCCGTCAAATTGCATTGTTGAATCATCGTTCCCATGGCGCCATCAAGCACCAAAATTTTCTCTTCCATACGTGCAGCGATCGTTTGTTTCTCTCTTTTTGTCATCTCTCCACCCTCACCTTCTTGTCATGAAACGGCCAGTTCTTCATCCGTTAGCTGTACAGCTTCTGCTGTTTCCGTAAAATACAACCACACTTCCGTCACAGACCGTAAAAAAGACCGTTCTAAAGCGGTTTTGTACATAGCCATTTGAGATACATATTGGTATGCTGTTTCACGACTATCTCGGTACACATGATCTGTTTTGTAATCAAGTAGAAGGATTCCATGTTCACCAAAAACTAAACAATCCACAGTTCCTTGAACAATCACCGCAGCATAGCGATCCGTACTTCTTTTCGTGATCTGGTGATCACGAACGCATTGCGGTGCTAGCGCCATCGTAAAGGATACTTCTCGTTGCACCCGCGATGGATCTTGCAACAAGATCTGACCAAGCGATGTCTGAAAGAAGCTCGCAATCGCTCCTGCAGATACAGCCGCGAATTCATCGTTGGTTATCCTGTCGTCCCGGAGCATTTGCTCGAGTTGTCTTGCAACATAATCATCTATCATCAAGTGAGGGTCTAGGGTAAGAAGTTGAAGTACCTTGTGCATGGCTGTACCTTTCTCAGCCGCCGACAACCCTGACACTTGTTGCACAAACTTTGGTCTTCGCAATGGCGGCCTGGATACTTTGACAAGTGGTGAAGTAGAGAAGGAATCATCTTGGGTTTGCCAAACCGATGTACGCTTCTTCCATTCTGTGACACTCATTTTAGCCGGAACAGCAAACCAGTTGGCATCACCATCATAGACATAATCGAGCAAGGTATCGCGCCACACTTGACGCATCGTTTCTTGTTCGGGCAAAAGAGGTGGCAACGAGTCAGGGAGCAATCGCGCGATCTCTGCCCAAGGTACATCATCGACTACAGGTTGCAAGACTGCGCAAGAGTCCAAGACGGGCTCTACATCTGGCGTGATCACATGATAAAGCTTGTCCAAACTTGCTGAACGCGTCACCACCGGTAACAGCCAATCAAGAAAAGATGTTGCCCGTAAAATGACAGCGTCGGAAAGAGGGGTGACAAGCTCCTCATCATGTACGATATCCTGACTATGCGCTATCGCCTTTGGTGCGTCATCAACAGATCCCACCATGATGAGACACTCTCTTGCACGCGTCATGCCAACGTATAGTATACGCGCCTCTTCAGCTAGCATCTCGCGTCGCTCACTTTGGCGTATACCAAATGACGTGATCGTGTCGTAGCGTTGACGCCGCTCATAATCTACAAATTGCGGACCTAATCCAAGCGTTCGATGCAAAGAAAATAAAGATTTCGTGGTCGGCAACTGAAACTTACCGCCTAGGTTAGCAAGGAATACGATCGGAAATTCAAGACCTTTACTTTTATGAATAGTCATGACCCGCACAGCATCGCCTGTCATAGCATCGTCTTTAACGGCCACGGCTGAATGTTGCATCTCATGTTCTTCAAGATAGCGAACAAATCCTGCAAAAGCATCTTGTTCAATACCATCATACGCTTTCGCTAACGATACAAGGGCATCCAAATGAGCGGACCTTTGTGCTCCTGATGGAAGCGACAAAGAAAAACCATCCAATCCACTATCCTTAATTACAAAAGAAACAGCATCGCCGACATGTTGTGTCCGTGCGACTGTCCGCCACTGATCGAGTTTTGCCAAAAAGACAAGCACCTTTTGCGCAAGGTCATGATCCACATGCGCACAACTCCCATAGCCGAGTAACGCGTCATAAAATGTTCCCTGCGAATTTACGCGAATGTTTGCCAAATCGGTACTTGTAAAGGCGCCAATCGGAGATCGTAAGATAGCAGCCAAGGCAATATCTTGCATTGGATTATCGATAATCTGGCATAGTGCCACGGCAAGTCGTACTTCAAGGCCGGCAAAAAAACCTTCGTGATTAGCTCCTTGACAAGGAATTCCCATTTGACGCAAAACCCGTACGATAACCTCTGTACGATGAAGAGCGGAACGAAGCAACACAACAACATCATCATAACGCATCTCACGATATACACCATTTCGCGCGTCAAAAATGCTTTGCTGTGCCTCTTTCATTTTCAAGATACGTTCTCCAATAAAATGTGCCTCGCGTTCCATTATGGTCA
>DAHWJX010000149.1:0-15934 GCA_027343965.1 Caryophanales bacterium
CCACGTTTTCACCTGCGTTTCTATAAGAATGTTTCAAGTTTACGTAGATCACATGGCAATGGAGACTGCACAGTAATCAACGCCTTGGTCATCGGATGCACAAAAGATAAAGAACTGGCATGCAACGCTTGGCGATCAAGCCTGTCTGCGACAAGGTCGGGCGTACCTGGACCATATAAGGCATCACCGAGGATCGGATACCCAATGTAGGACAGGTGCACCCGAATTTGATGGGTTCGGCCTGTGTCTAAACGCAACGAAACCTTTGAAGCACCGCTTAGCAAATAGCGTACCATTACGTTGACATGCGTGACAGCATGATGACCGTAAGAGGCAACAGCATGCCGCGTTGGCGTCTGCGGGACCGCGATAATCGGAGCTATAATACTGCGTTCCTCCATTTTCATGATACCTTGTACAAAGGCTGTATATCCACGATGAATGTCATGTGCTAGAAACGTGCGCGCCAATCGTTCTTGGGCGAGTTTGTGTTTTGCCAACAAGACCAGCCCCGACGTATCCTGATCTAGACGATGCAGTAAAAAAACACGCCCACTCTTTTGCTGTAACTTGAGATAATGAACTACGCCGGCAAGTAGCGTCCCTGTGCGTCGCCTGCCAACCGGATGGATCAACACATGCGCAGGTTTGTCAACCACAAGTACATGGTCATCCTCATAGACGATAGCGATATCAATCGGTTCTGGAATCACAACCTCGCGGTCATCTTGTGGTGCCGTTACGGTTATGTGATCACCCACGTACACACGCTTGCGCCAAAAATAAGGTTGCCCATTCACTAAAACACTCTGCTGTTGCTGAAGGATTCGTCGCAAAGTACGCCCCATGTGAAGGGGACGCAAAAGTGTCTCAAGCATCACACCATCTTCATGAGCCGTGACCACATGATCAAAATACAGCAAGTCAATCCTCAACTTTCTGGCATGGACGCAAAATCCATGTGTATACTTGTACAAGAATAAAGAAAGGAACCAGACGCATGCAACGACAACGCCGTCAACCTCGTCACGCCTTCACCTTAGGGTTAATTTCAGGGTTCGTCCTGACGACAGGATTGATTTTTATTTCTGCAATCAGCGCCCTGTCCTATGTTCAACAGCAAGGACAGAAAAGTGCCACGTATGCCGTGACACCTGATCTTTCGAACAGTGGCAACCGTGTACAGTTGTACTTTCCCTTGGAACGTTTTTTAGCCTGGCGTTCCACTTCTGAATTAAAACTTTTCATGCAAGGGGATACAGTACACGTACGGCTCGCAGCCCTTATCATCCCAGCTTTTCAGTTCCATGTCGCAGTTGATATAGCAGGTATTCCGAGTGTCACGCACGGTTATTTCACCTTGCAAAACGTACACGGATCCGTCGATGCCATTCCGGTT
The DNA here is from genome assembly GCA_027343965.1 of Caryophanales bacterium. Taxonomy (GTDB): domain Bacteria; phylum Bacillota; class Bacilli; order Alicyclobacillales; family SLC66; genus JAKACU01. Next base: position 1,400 of record DAHWJX010000149.1, read on the forward strand.
CCGACCAATCTTTTATTAGGCGCTATCGCAATGGATGGAGCCAAATACGGCATTCACGTCAACGATGCCAAAGATACCTTATATGTAGAAAAAACCTTTGGCTCCTATCAATTGGCAGGTTATGATCAAGCCACAAGAGATCTTGTGATTTCCTTGCCAATTCAAGCTGTTGAGCAAGCAGCGCGCGGGCAAAGCGTCATCTGACGCAAGCCCGCAGCACATCTTGCTATTATGTTAGTCTGCGATCTGTTTTTTCACCATGCGATAGTCAAAGATAGCATAACCATTTTTTTGATAAAGTTCGACAGCGTGCACATTGCTTTTTGTGACAAATACCTGATACGACTGTAAGCCCCGACTAGAAAGCCAAGACTCTGCAGCTTGCAGAGCCTGCTTCCCAGCCCCTCTGCCGCGAAAAGCATCCTCGATGTAAATCTCGCCAATGATACCAGTATGATCCCATGTGTTAGGATCCAGCGTCTCTGTGACAAAAACGTAACCCACAGGTTCTCGATGGGCCGTTTCAAGCAGATACACCATCCCTTCGCGCCGGGACATCATGGCACTGACTTGGCGCAAGAAATTCTGCGTTTCCGCGCGTGTTGCGATTTGTCGGCGCGTCTCCTTTACATCAAAAGTTTGATTGGCCAATTTGTGCCATAATTCATTTTGCAACAAGACCAATTCCACGTGATACCGCGACACTCGTTCAGCATCGCGGACAGGATCCATGGGACGCACCGTAAAAGTTAAAGGTTCTAGCCGAACCGCCTTGAGGACTTCCCGCACAGGACGTTTTTTTCGTACGGGCATCTTTCTAACATGAGGCTTCATTTGCTGTTTCATATGGTCGTGATATTGCCGTTGTTGCATGCACAAACCCCTTCCCGCCATATAATGGTGTTACAACCACTATACGCAGCAAGAGCTTGTTCCATAGCTAAAGAAAACTCACATCGTGCTAAGCGCTAGATTTTGATGCACACGATCTATCGTACGCGCCAATAGCGGAGCAATCGGCAGTACTTTAATCGGCACATCTTTCATGGTTACAGGCAAAGGGATACTGTCAGTCACAAGCACCTGAGCGATAGCCTTGTGCTGTAGCCGTGTCTCCGCTGGTGTTGAAAACACTCCGTGTGTCGCGCACAAAACCGCATTTTGCCGGGCTCCCATCGCGACAAGCGTGTCAACCACTTGTACGATAGTTCCTCCGGTATCGATGATATCTTCAATAACAACGGGTGTTTTATCTTTCACGTCGCCAATGAGATGGGTAATCACAGCTTCATTATGACTGGGTCTGCCTTTATGCATGATAGCCATCGGCAAGTCAAGAATCGCTGCAAACTTTTCAGCCGTCTTGGCTCGTCCTGCGTCAGGAGACACAACAACTGCATTTTCAAGATTCATTGAGCGAACTTCGTCAGCGAGAACCTGAAGTGCTGACAAATGATCCACCGGAATATTGAAAAAACCTTGAATTGCAGCAGCGTGCAAATCAAGCGTAATCACACGATGAGCCCCTACCGTCGTTAACACATCCGCAACGACTTTAGCTGAAATGGGCTCACGAGAAATGCCCTGCTTTTCTTGTCTGCCATAACCAAAGTAAGGGATGATCACATTTATACGTCCTACTGAACTGCGCTTAAGCGCATCAATCATAAGCAATAACTCAACAAAGTGATCGTTGATAGGGGGAGAAAATGATTGCAGCAAATAAACATCTACGCCGCGAACACTATCAGGAAATTGAGCATATAATTCGCCACTCTTAAACTTAGAAAGGTGGACCTGACCGAGTTCAACACCAAGACTGTGAGCTACTTGTTCTGCCAATTCACGATTGGACGATCCTGAAAACAATCGATACGATGTTCCTGTAAAATGACCATCTACCACGGTCGTTGCCACCTCCGCTGATTCTGCCGTATCTAATACTTCCCTGCTAACTGTACCATTCCTGATGCAGAATGTGAACAAAGTCACGGCTATCTAGCGTAATTTGTCGACAGATTGATCATAAGCACGCAAACGAATCGTAATTTCAGTGCCTTTTCCCACTTCGCTTTGGATCGTCATTTTGCCTTGATGCGAAGAAACAATCCGCTTGGCAATAGCCAAACCGAGTCCCGTCGATTTTGCCCGTGTACGTGCAACATCACCACGTACAAATCGTTCAGTCACTTTCGCTAACAAATCAGGAGCGATACCAATACCAGTATCTGCCACGGTAATATCAAAATAAACTCCGGTTCGTACGACACTAAGAGTGATACTTCCGTTTACGGTATACTTCTGTGCATTATCAAGCAAGATCGTCAACAGTTGGCGCAAACGCAATGAATCTCCAAAAACATAACCTTGGTCTGGTAAGGACGTTGTAAATGCCAACCCTTTTTGTGCGAGAACCATCTCAAAAACTGCTGTAACCTCCTGGCAGACATCCACGATGGAAACTGGAGCCGCTTTCACAAATTGTTCCCCTGCTTCGATTCTTGCCATATCCAGCAGGTCGTCCACCAAATGTGCCATACGCCGATTTTCACTATAAATCGCTTCCATCCAGTTTAAGTGATCCTGTAGCGGATCTTCTACGTGCCGTAACAACAACTCCAAGTGCGTCATCATCACCGAAAGTGGCGTACGCAACTCATGCGAAATATCAGTGACAAATTCCTGTTCTCGTTTCCTTGCCGCCATCAGCGGCCGCAGCGTCCATAACCCAAGGGAATAACCGCCGATAATGGTAAACAATATGCCAACGAATCCAGCGAGTAACAACAAGCCAAGCAGCCTGTATAAAACCTCTAATTGCGGCCCAATATCTTCTGTAATTTGTAGCACACGACGTGGATGATTGGATAATTGCACCTCTAGTACACGAAACGTCGTACCATTTGAAGTGACATTCTTGTAACTTGTTTCTCCGAAATTTTGCTGTGCCATATGTGACAGCGTCAGCAATAGATCTTGAGAATAAATGGTACCCTCAGAAATATGCGGTTGCATTTGATATTGAGGAACCATGTTCCAAATTGATATGAACAAATCACCGTCAATACCATGAAGTTCGGGAGCCTCAAAAGAGAATCCAGATGCCATTTGCTGAGAAATCACTTGTTGAGCCATGCCGGCCAGACGCTGATCGATCGAATGATCGGTGTCTTTTGCAAGCAACGTATACACCAATAAGGATAGACCGCTCCATATGACTGCAAGAACGGCCATATTAACAAGGGCAAGCCTGACACGTTGCTTGCGAATCAGCCATTTATCTGTAAGCGATACCCAAGACCGCGAACGGTTTGAATGGTCGGACATCCATCGCACTCCAATCGCTTGCGTAACTTAGAAATATAGGTTTCTAGCGTGTTTTCTAAAACGTCACCCTCAAAACCCCAAATTCTGTCCATCAACTGCGATCGCGTCAATACTTGTCCGCGGTGTCGTAGTAACAATTCAAGCAATACGGCCTCTTTTGGTGGTAATATGGAAATCTCATCACCTACCATCAGTTCACGCGCAGCTGTGTGAAACGATATGGCCCCCAACGTCACGACATCAGGATCCTCAAATTCACCACCCAGCCGGCGCAATAGAGCACGCACGCGAGCAAGCAATTCGGTAGTCGCAAAGGGTTTCACCAAATAATCATCGGCGCCCACATCAAGTCCATGCACTCGATCATGCACACTGTCTCGAGCGGTAAGCATTAGGACGGGAATCAGATTCTTATCTTTACGCAGTTGCTTAACCACAGAAAAACCATCAAGTTCCGGAAGCATCACGTCCAAAACCACAACATCGTATACACCATCTTGGGCGTATTGGACAGCAGACATGCCATCCGTTGCTAACGTCACCTCATATTGTTCTTCGTGCAGCAAATCAACGAGAGCAGGACCTAGCATGGCATCATCTTCTACCAAGAGTATCTTAGGCAAACATATCATCTCCAACGCGGTATAATCATCAAGAGAATGCCGATTCTCACTATACGGATAGATGCTGTAGAAATACTGAAATGTACAGCAGAGGTATAGTATAATCAATCACTAACCGAACACGTGTTTGTCAACCTCATTGTAGCATGCTATACTCCCCATAGAAACATTTGGACGAAAGGGGAATGATCGGCATGGGGCGCGCAAACGCCATTGAAAAACAAGATGCGATTCTTGCCTTTATAAAAAGTGAAGTCATGCTTCGAGGCTATCCACCGTCCGTGCGTGAAATTGGCGAAGCCGTCGGTGTCATGAGTACCTCCACGGTTCATGGACATCTTTCCCAACTTGAAAAGCGTGGCTTAATTCGTCGTAATAAAACGAAACCTCGCGCCATCGAAGTGATTGACGACCATTCTCAACATACTGGCACATTCCCGGTTGTTCCACTTATCGGCAGAGTAACGGCAGGTATCCCCATCTCGGCTGTGGAAGATATCGAAGGATATATCCCTTTACTGACTCCCATGCAAGATATTGACACTGTATTTGCCTTGCGCGTCATCGGTGATAGCATGATCAATGCGGGGATATTTTCAAGGGACATCGTTTACGTAAAGAGACAAGCCACAGCAGTCAATGGCGATGTGATCGTGGCCATGACGGAAGACGGTGAGGCTACGGTGAAACGTTACTTTCGAGAAAAAGATCGGATCCGTTTACAGCCAGAGAACGATTCGATGGAACCTTTATTTTATCGAAATATTTCGGTTATAGGTAAGGTTGTAGGCTTGTGGCGCTCATTATAAAAAGGCAGCGATAGAAATCGCCGCCTCATGCCTTTCTCCTCTTATGCCATCAATATAGTGACAGGTACTGTTCTCGTTCCCACGGATGGACCGCTGTACGAAACATATCCCATTCAATCATCTTCGCTTCATAAAAATGTGCATAAGCATGTTCCCCCAAGGCACCACGAATCACTTCATCATTCGCTAATTCATCAAGTGCTTCGCGCAAATTATCAGGTAAACTGTGTATCCCGGCACGGACACGCTCCATTTCATTCATGATATAAATATTGCGATTAACAGGAGCTGGCGGCATCAATTTCCTTTCCACCCCGTCAAGCCCCGCACGCAACATAACAGCAATAGCGAGATAGGGATTCGTCGAAGGATCAGGACTACGCACTTCGATACGTGTGCCAATGCCGCGTGATGCGGGTACGCGCACAAGAGGTGAGCGATTCTTGCCTGACCATGCAATATGACACGGTGCTTCATAGCCCGGGACAAGACGTTTGTACGAGTTCACGATCGGATTCGTGACGGCAGTAAAACCACGCGCATGGGCCAATATTCCGGCAAGATAGTGCCTTGCAATGGTGCTTAAGCCAAACTCATCAGACGCATCATAGAACGCATTGCCTGTTTCATTAAAAAGTGATTGATGGCAATGCATACCTGACCCATTTAACCCAAATAAAGGTTTAGGCATAAACGTCGCATGTAATCCAAACTGCCTTGCGACCGTTTTCACGACGAGCTTAAACGTCATGATGTTGTCAGCCGCTTGAAGTGCCTGTGCGTATTTAAAATCAATTTCATGTTGTCCAGGTGCGACTTCATGGTGTGATGCCTCAATTTCAAAGCCAAGCGATTCAAGAACCAGCACAATCTCCCTTCGGCAATTTTCGCCAAGGTCAACTGGTGCTAAATCAAAATAACCGCCTTGATCATTTACCTCTGTTGTCGGGTTCCCGTGTTCATCCATCTGCAACAGGAAAAACTCCGGCTCCGATCCCACATTCATGGTGGGAAAGCCTAAGGAGTTGGCATAATCCAAAGCTCTTTTTAAGATGCTTCTCGGATCTCCTGCAAAAGGTGAGCCATCCGGCATATGGATGTCACAGATGAGCCGGGCCACCTTTCCTTGTCCACCATGCCATGGAAACACTAACCATGATGACAAATCCGGGTAGAGATACATGTCAGACTCTTCAATGCGCACAAAACCTTCGATAGAAGAGCCGTCAAACATAATTTTATTATCTAATGCCTTGGCAAGCTGGCTGATGGGCACCTCGACATTTTTAATCACACCTAACAAATCGGTAAATTGCAGGCGTAAGTACCGAACATCCTGCTCTTTTGCCAAAAGCACGATATCGTCCCGCGTGTAGTCCTTGCGCATCGATTACAACACCTTCCCCGTCATGATCGCTATTTCTTTTATCCTTTACCGTGAAAAAAGCGCGATAACTCTCCCTGAATCATTGAAGCGGGGTTACCCTGTCGACCTGCCCGATCAGCTAGCTCTCGCAGTAATAGTTCGTGCAATTCCGCCTCTGTTAGCTCAGCACGCACTTCCTTGGCCGCTTGCGCCAAGCTTTGCGCTTCCTCCTTATCCGCAAGCGGTGCCTTTTCAATCACTGCCTTAATACCAGCGATGTTAAGTCCCTTATCAATCAATGCTTTTATCTCTAACAGTCGTTCCACATCATTAAAAGAAAATAATCTTTGGTTCCCCTCTGTGCGTTCTGGATGAATTAACTCATGCTGTTCGTAATACCGAATCTGACGTGCAGTCAAATCCGTCAAACGTTGCACAATACCAATGGGGAAAAGCGCGAGATTTCGCCGTGTCTCTTCATCCAAAGTCATCGCCTCCCCAAACCCAACTTTACACGTAGTGTTAAGTTTAGCATCGACGATTCATTTCTTCAATGGCTTGCATAACAGCAATTTTGACATGTTCGTACGTTAAACCACCTTGGACATACGCAATGTAAGGTTCGCGCAGTGGTCCGTCCGCCGAGAGCTCAATCGACGACCCTGAAATAAACGCGCCTGACGCCATGATAACCTCATCACTATACCCAGGCATTTGCCAAGGTTCAGGCGAAACGTGCGCATCGATCGGTGAATATCTTTGAATCGTTTGGCAAAATGCAATCAGACGCTCGGCACGTTCAAGGCGCACGCGCAGCACAATGTCGCCGCGCGTCTCTTGCACTGATGGAGCACACGTGTACCCCGCCTCGGTCAATGCCTTCGCAGCGAAGACATTACCTTTTAAAGCTTGTCCAACAACATGTGGCGCAAGAAATAATCCTTGATAAAATAATCGGTAATTCTCATAAGAACCACTATGTGATCCGATACCCGGTGCAGTTAACCGGTACGCGGCTTGCGTGACAGCGGCCTTTGTTCCGACGATATAGCCACCCGTAGGCGCCAGTCCGCCACCCGGATTTTTGATCAGCGATCCCACCGTCAAATCAGCGCCGACATCACTAGGTTCGCTAAGTTCCGTAAATTCTCCGTAACAATTATCCACCAAAACAAAAATATCTGGACGTACCGACTTAATTGCAGCGATGGCTTCGCTAATTTCGGTAATCGTCAGGGCTCGGCGCCAAGTGTAACCCGCTGAGCGTTGAATTGCCACAACTTTCGTCACAGGCAAAAGGTGCTCTAGTATGGTATCAATCTGCAATGTTCCATGCTCTGTCAGATCAACATAGTCAAACGATATGCCGTAGTCTCGTAGTGAGCCTTGATTGGAACCTTGTAGACCAATCACGGGTCGTAAAGTGTCATAAGGCATCCCCGTTGCATACAAAAGGTTGTCACCTGGGCGCAGTAATGCAAACAGACTAACGGCTAAGGCATGCGTACCTGAGACAAGCGTCGGTCGCACAAGCGCCTGCTGTGCTCCAAACGCTTGAGCAAATACTTCATCCAACTGCTCACGACCGCGATCATCAAAGCCGTAGCCAGTGGAACCAAAAAGGTGAGATTCAGCAATAGCCGCATCATGAAACGCCGTGAGCACTTTGGCTTGATTACGTTCAACAATCTCATCGATAGCTTGTAGCTGTGGAGCAATTTCCTGTTCGAGACGGTGTACGGTTTTCCAATCAATTGACGTCATGTAAAATAATCTTCTCCATTTCCATTTCCATCATGAGCAACAAAGGGTAGAAAAGTTCTAACGTCTCGACGGTCAACTTCGACAGTAACATAAAGTCCATCATCGAGTTGTTCAGATTCCTCGACCTTCGTCATCTGATAGGCAAGCGCAAGGACGTCCGAACGTTCATGAGGAATAACGAGACGCAAATGGACCCGAGTACCTGCTACTTCATCCACCTTTTGTACCAGTTCTTCGATCACGCGGTCTTCCAAGATCGATCCCCACACCACACTCGCAGCCTTTTTGTCGACCAAAAGCAAATCCTTATCTAAGGTTCGTTTTTCATTAAAAACGGTGATTACCGGTTTGTTCACATGCAACGATTGTTCGAGCACATCGTAAACTGTGTGCATTTCTTCAGCCATATGTTCTGAGGTTGCATCCACCACATGAACTAAAACATCAGCATCCACTGCTTCTTCTAAGGTAGCACGAAAAGCGTCGACCAAGTGATGAGGCAAATCACGCAAAAAACCTACCGTGTCTGTGAAGACAAACGTCCTACCACCATAGGTCACACGACGACTGACAAGATCTAACGTGTCAAAAAGCCGGTTCTGCCCATGGTCCAAGTTACGTTCCCCGAAGCGTTTGGCGAGCCGAGATAATAATGTCGTCTTGCCAGCATTGGTATAACCGACAATTCCCACAGAGTATACACCTTGACGAGCGCGACGACGCCGCAATTCGGTTCGACGCTTACCCTGCGCTTGTACCACGCGTCGCAAGTCGTGAATTTCCGCACGGATTTTCCGTCGATCAGTCTCGAGTTTCGTTTCGCCAGGGCCACGCGTGCCAATACCTGCTCCAAGGCGCGACATAGCAACGCCTCGACCGGTAAGGCGAGGTAAAAGATACATGAGTTGAGCAAGTCGAACTTGTGCTTTTCCTTCAAAACTTATTGCGCGATTTGCAAAAATGTCCAAAATGAGTTGTGTGCGATCAATTACGCGACAGGCACATTCCTCTTCAATGTTGCGCAGTTGACTTCCCGTCAAATCAACGCTAAAAATAATCAAGTTCGCTTCGCATTGTTTAGCCATACCCTGCAGTTCAACCAATTTTCCTGAACCAATCATAGTTGCTGCATTTTCTTTTTCAATCGTCTGGTGACAATGTCCAACCACGTGTGCTCCCGCTGTCTCAGAAAGTAAATCAAGTTCAAGGCGCCTGCTTGCTTTATCCTCTTCGGTCATAGTACTTGTGGATACATGCATGACGACTGCGCGTTCGCGTGTTACATGGCTATTGTCCAGGAGTCATTCCCCTTTTCGTTGTAAAAATTGAAAAACTGGGCCAAGGCCCTGTTCATGTAAGGCGCTCGTAGCAAAAATCTGTTCGTGACGCCAAAGTTTCTTTAACCCATCAGACATGCGCTTAACACCAGGCAAATCCAATTTGTTGACGACCACAGCTCGCTGAATCTTACGCATAGCAGCGAAACGTAACGCCCATTCATCGACTTCATCCAATAAATATCCTGCTTGTATCCGCGATCCGTCTACAACCAGCAACACCATATCAGTCTTAACCAACGCTTCCAAAGTGCGCGCCATCCCGAGACGCACCATTTTGTCTTCAACCGCTTGTGAACAAAGACCTGTCGAGTCACGCAACAGCAAGCGACTGCTTAACAGAGTTCCGACTGAAGCACCCAACGTTTGCAAACCAAGCGTCGTACTCCTGCGATCAGACACCAGCGTTTTAATTGCCTCTTTGGTACTTACGAAAAAACGTTCGCGAATCTCACCTGTCGGCAACTGTTGCACAACAAATGGGGACGTGTTGCCTGCATGTTTGGACAACTGTAAAGACAACAATGTCTTACCAACGTTCGTTTGGCCGAGCATGAGGCAATCGATCATGAACGTCACCCCCTGAGAAATCACGTTCGCAAAGTTCCATGAGATCATTTCGCGTAGCCTCAAGATGATTTGACAAGCGCAGCGCTTGCCTGCGGATCGCACTCTCGATAATATTTCGCACCGTACGCCCATTACCAAAAGACGGTTCTACTCGTTCATGGCGCAATATTGTCAAGAATACGTTAATAGCCTTAGGTGTCAAAACATAATCTCGTTCACTGACCATCGCTTTAGCGATCGAAAGCAGTTCTCTCTCAGAGTAATCTGGAAACGCGACCGTGATGGGAAAACGCGACCGAAGACCAGGATTGAGATCCAGAAAATCCTGCATCTCTGACTCATATCCAGCAAGAATGACGATCAAATTATCGCGTTTGTCTTCCATTCCTTTAACCAGTGTGTCAACAGCTTCACGTCCGAAATCACGAGCACCACCACGAGCTAGGGCATACGCCTCATCGATGAAAAGGACACCTCCTGAAGCGCGATCCAAGCAAGCTTTGGTCTTTTGCGCAGTTTGCCCCACGTATTCACCAACCAAATCAGCTCGCTCTACTTCAACCAATGTACCTTTTGACAGAACCCCGAGCTCGGCAAAAATGGAACCCAGTGTACGCGCTACGAGTGTCTTGCCAGTTCCAGGACGTCCAGTAAAGACCATATGCGTTACTGTTTTGTCCGCTTGTAAACCAAATTCGCGTCGCCGCCTCTGCACCACAGCGTGTGCATACATCTCTTCTGCCATGCGCTTGACTGTAGACAAACCAACCAAACGATTCAAGGGAGCTAGCACTTGTTCACGATTCGTAAGACCACAGGGTGCATCGCTAGTCCCATGGTCTTGCACTCGATCGGATTTCTGATAAGCTTGATGTAATTTTTTGAGCGCCATCGGCGCAGTAATCTGTCCATGCTCAAAGTTTGACAAAATCGGTTCGATTATTGATTTCTCTGGCATCATGTTGCCTTTAGGCACCTTCGTCACCCGCTTTTTTAAACAAGGTTCTTACGAGTATACGCAAGAACCTTGTCATGGGTGATTGCCTAAGGGACTAACCATTCGCCTTGACATATAAAAGCTGCAGGGCCCCGCATATAGACGTGACCATCTTCGTCGTACCTTATTCGTAAGTCCCCACCTAACAGATGAACCAATACATCATCGCCGCGCTCTACCCTATTGGTCAAAACGGACGCAACCACACTTGCGCAAGCGCCTGTACCACATGCTTGTGTGATCCCGGATCCGCGCTCCCACACGCGAAAATCAAGCTCACGGGCGGATTTTAGCGCGACAAACTCGGCATTCACACGTTGCGGAAAAACAGCATGCCGTTCGATGATCGGTCCAATCTGTGCCACATCAACTTGCAAAACATCATCGACAAAAAAGATAGCGTGTGGGTTACCCATGGATACGGCTGTGAATGTCATCGAGTTACCTAACACATCGATTGCATCATGCAAGGCAATGCCATCCTTATCACCGGATAAGACGGGCACTTGTGCTCGAGACAATCTTGGTTCACCCATATCAACTGTAACTTCGTCTATGACGTCCTTTTGATCGGTGATATGAAGTTGAAGATGCATAATTCCGGCTTTGGTTTCTACATCGAGCCGATCTTTTTTCAAAAGGCCCGTATCATACACATATTTGCCAACACAACGCAAACCATTGCCACAGTTTTCCCCTTCCGAACCATCCGCATTAAAGATCCGCATACGAACATCAGCGCAATCGGACGGTCCGATAGTAATCAGCCCATCAGAACCAATACCGGTATTTACATTCGCCACAGCAATGGCTAAAGCAGCAAGATCTTCTCCATAAGAACCCAAATTTTTCGTTTCTACATACACGTAGTTATTGCCAATGCCATGCATTTTTGAAAACTTCACCCGTGATGCCCCCTTGAATCTCCTGATTAGCGAACCACGAAATTCACCAGTTTACCCTGCACATAGATCTGTTTTTGTATCGTATACCCTGCCAAAAATGAAGCCAACGGTTCCCTTGTCAAAGCATCCGCAATAACGTCTTCTTGTGAAGCCGATACACTGATCACCATACGATCACGAATCTTTCCATTCACTTGCAGAACAATTTCAACTTCATCATCCACCAACATGGTAGGATCTACAGTCGGCCACGCAGCCAGAAAGACGCTATCTTTATGCCCTAACAACTGCCAACACTCTTCGGCCAAGTGTGGTGCAAAAGGCGCAAGACACAAGGTCAACGTTTCGAGTGTCTCGTGATCAATCGGATCGTTATAATCGGTTATGGAGCCTGTAAACTCCATAAAGGCGCTAACGACCGTATTGAAACGAAAACTCTCCAAGCGTTCTGTAACTTGTTGTAAAAAACGATGACGCAATTTATTTCGCAGTAATGTGCCCGTGCGCGGGGCATGGTGCGCTTGCTCTTCCACGATACGATATGTCCTGCTTAAAAACCGATGCACACCGTCAATCGCACGTGGGTTCCATTCTGCATCAATTTCCGGAGGCCCGACAAAAAGTTCATAAAGACGCAAAGTATCTGTCCCGTATCTTTCAATTAGTTCCTCCGGGCTGACGACGTTGCCTTTTGACTTCGACATTTTAGCGCCATCAAGTGTCATCATACCCTGGTTGAAAAGATGAATGAATGGCTCATCAAATCCGATCACGCCACGATCGTACAACGCTTTCGTGAAAAACCGAGCATATAACAGGTGCAAAACGGCATGCTCTACACCACCGATATACATATCCACGGGAAGCCAGTGATTGACTTTATCTTTAGCAAAAGGTTCTTTGTCATTATGGGGATCCGCAAAACGCAGAAAATACCAACATGATCCTGCCCATTGGGGCATGGTGTCTGTTTCACGCTTTGCAGGGCCAGCACAGGACGGACATGTCGTGTGTACAAACGATTCAATGGCTGCTAACGGAGATTCACCGGTACCCGTTGGTTCATAACGTTCTACATCAGGCAGCAAAACCGGCAACTCTTCTTCGGGGACAGGTACAATGCCGCAATGTTCGCAATGAACAACAGGAATCGGTTCACCCCAATACCGTTGACGAGCAAATACCCAATCGCGTAATTTATAGGTTGTAGCTCCAGAACCCTTTTTCTTTTCTTCAAGAAAAGCAATCACAGCTTTTTTAGCTTCTTGTATCGTCAGGCCATCAAGGGAACCTGAGTTCACCAGCACACCATCACCAACATATGCTTCATCAAGAGTTGTCCATTCGCCATGCAATTGTGAGTTTGGTCGAATCACTTGGACGATAGGCAAGGAAAACGCTTTAGCAAAATCAAAGTCCCGTTCATCATGAGCAGGAACAGCCATGATGGCGCCAGTTCCATAATCAAGCAATACATAATCAGCAATCCACACGGGAATAGGTTCGTTTGTTGCTGGATTTATGGCATAGGCACCTGTAAATACACCCGTTTTTGTTTTATCCACGATTTGCCGTGCCAAAGCGGATTTATGAAGAGTTTGCGCGACATACTCATTGACTGCATCGTGTGCATCTGCAGTCGTAATTTTAGCGACCAGTGGGTGTTCCGGTGCGAGCACCATATAAGTAGCTCCATATAACGTATCAGGACGTGTCGTAAATACTTCAAGTTCCTCTTTCGCACCCACAAGTGAGAAACGAACATGCGCCCCTACACTTTTGCCAATCCAATTCGCCTGCATCTTCTTAACTTTATCTGGCCACTGTAACTTATCGAGGTCATCTAGCAAGCGATCCGCGTAATCCGTAATTCGTAGCATCCATTGATTCATATTCTTTTTCGTCACGGGCGAACCGCAGCGTTCGCAACCGCCGTCGACAACTTCTTCATTAGCAAGACCTGTTTTACAGCTCGGGCACCAGTTAATCGGCATCTGTTTGCGGTACGCAAGCCCCATTTTAAATAACTGTACAAAAATCCACTGCGTAAATTGATAGTATTCAGGTGAACTGGTATTTACCTCGCGACTCCAATCGAACATCGCGCCCATTTGCTGCAATTGTTTCTTAAAGTTAGCAATATTGCGTGCCGTACCTAAAGAAGGGTGAACTCCCTTTTTGATAGCATCATTTTCTGCAGGTAAGCCAAAAGCATCCCATCCCATCGGATGCAACACTTCGTACCCTTGTAGTTTCTTATAACGACTCCAAGCATCAGACAAAACATATCCCCGCCAGTGACCCACGTGCAGACCTGAACCCGACGGATAAGGGAACATATCTAAACAATAGTATTTCGGCCGTTTTAAATGATCATCGACTTGATGACTATGATTTTCTTCCCAGTAGGATTGCCATTTTGGTTCAATCTGTTTTGGTGTATAAGCAGTCATTAATGCGCCCCCTCATCCGAACAAAAAGAACTCGCATCCCACCAGGATCGAGTTCTCCGATGTTCTAAATATTATAGTCAACTCTATGATCGTTCGCAACCAAGCGGCAACCATGCGAGCACATCCCCCAACATTTGCATAATTAAAAACACTATAACAAAACAGTCCCAAGTTATCTACTCGGGACTGTTAAGAACTCTTATGGCGGAGTGAGAGGGATTCGAACCCTCGATACACCTTTACAGTGTATACTCGCTTAGCAGGCGAGCGCCTTCGACCAACTCGGCCATCACTCCAAAAAAATGGCTCCCCGAGTAGGATTCGAACCTACGACCCTCCGGTTAACAGCCGGATGCTCTACCGCTGAGCTATCGAGGAATATGT
>DAHWJX010000077.1:0-12149 GCA_027343965.1 Caryophanales bacterium
ACCACAAGATGCTGAGTTTCGCTTGTGGCCGCCGCATTGTATTAAGGGAACTTCTGGCGCGATGTTATACGGTGCTGTCAAGAATTTTTATGACACGTATCGCAGTGATTCAGTTTTCTATTTAGAGAAAACGCGTTACGACGCTTTTTACGAGACAAATCTTGATGATCTTTTGCGTTCGCATGCGATAAAGACTGTACATATTGCAGGCGTATGCACATCGATTTGTTGCTATGCAACGGCAAGTGGAGCGTATTATCGAGGTTATGGAGTTTATCTGGAGCCAACTTTAATGGCAGATCTCACCGATAAAGATCATAACTATGCCATTCAACATATGCGAGATGTGCTTAAAGCACAATGAAAGGATGATTCATGCATGATTCGTATACTACATAAAGCCCAGGAATTTGTAACCGATCGTGAATTGCAATTGCAACAACCGTTTATTGATGCGGCACATCGGTTAGTCCACGAAAAATCAGGTGCAGGCAACGACTTTTTAGGTTGGGTTAATTTACCTACTGACTATGATAAAGAAGAGTTTGCACGCATCAAAGAAGCGGGGAAACGCATTGCGGCGAATTCCGATCTTCTTGTCGTTATCGGCATCGGTGGTTCGTACCTTGGTGCCCGAGCTGCTCTTCATTTTTTGCAACACTCTTTTGCTGAAATGTTGCCAAAAGATCAAAAAGCGGTACAGGTTGTGTTTGCTGGTAATCAAATGAGCGCTACGTATATGCAAGAGTTGCTTTCGATCCTTGATCAACACGAAGTGTCTGTGAATGTTATTTCCAAGTCAGGCACGACGACCGAACCTGCTTTGGCTTTTCGGTTTTTACAAGATTACCTTGTCAAACGTTATGGACAGCAAGAAGCTAGTCAACGTATCTATGCGACGACGGATAAAGCTAAAGGTGTGCTTCGTTCTTTGGCCAATGAATTTCATTACGAGACATTTATAATTCCCGACGATGTGGGAGGACGCTTTTCTGTACTAACTCCCGTCGGACTTTTGCCGTTAGCTGCTGCAGGTGTTGACCTTGATGCCTTAATGGAAGGTGCAAGACAAGCGCAAAACGAACTTGTATCACCTGACGTTTTAAAAAACCCTGCTTATACATATGCAGCATTACGGACGATTTTACGGGAAAAGGGTAAATCGATTGAAATGTTGATCAGTTATGAGCCTGGTTTGCATTATGTAAGCGAATGGTGGAAACAATTGTTTGGTGAAAGTGAAGGGAAAGATCTCAAAGGACTATTTCCAGCTTCGGCAGACTTTTCGACTGATTTGCATTCGCTCGGTCAATATGTGCAAGATGGCGCACGTATCATGTTTGAAACGGTGCTTAAAGTAAAAACACCGCGTCAGAGTTTACGAATTGAATCGTTAGCTGGAGATCCAGATGGTTTGAATTATTTATCAGGGCGCCTCATGCAGGAAGTGAATGATACCGCGCTTCAAGCAACGATGCTTGCCCATACAGAAGGTGGTGTACCGAATATCATTCTTGAATTGGAAGATATGCGGGAGAAGACGTTAGGCTATCTATTTTACTTCTTTGAAAAAGCAGTTGCGATCAGTGGTTATATGTTGGGCGTCAATCCGTTTGACCAGCCTGGTGTCGAAGCTTATAAGGTCAACATGTTCGCCTTGTTAGGTAAACCGGGCTATGAACAACAACGGGCCGAACTCGCACAGCGACAGTCTCCATCGTTGTTGTAGGAGGCACTATGACGCGCGTCGTTGATTGTGTCACCGATTTGGTTGGGAGAACCCCTTTGTTTCGCCCACAGCGCATTGTCGATGATGGGTTTGCTGATCTGTTGCTCAAACTCGAGCGGTTTAACCCCGGAGGAAGCGTGAAAGATCGCCCTGCTTTAAACATGATCTTACGCGCGCAAGAACGTGGAGATCTGCGTCCCGGTATGACGATCATTGAGCCGACTAGTGGCAATACGGGCATCGGGATCGCCATGGTATGTGCCGCGATGGGATATCATGCGATCTTGGTTATGCCCGATACGATGACGCGCGAACGTATTGCGATTTTACAAGCGTACGGTGCCAAAGTGGTCTTGACACCCGGAAGTTTGCGGATGCAAGGGGCAGTCGATAAAGCGAACGAATTACAATCAGCGATGGGTGATAACGCCGTAATTTTGGGGCAGTTCGATAATATGGATAACCCTGATGCGCATCGTACAACAACGGCTCTTGAGATCTTGGAACAAGTGGATGGTCAACTTGATGCTTTTGTCTTTTCCGCCGGTACAGGCGGAACAGTCACTGGAGTTGGTGAGACTTTGCGACAGCACCTTAGCCACGTTCGAATTGTGGTCGTTGAACCTAAAGGATCACCGGTTCTGTCCGGTGGTAGGCCAGGTCCTCACAAGCTTGTCGGGACAAGCCCAGGTTTTATTCCACGCATTTTAAATACAGATATCTACGATCAAATCATTCAAGTATCTGACGATGAGGCTATCGCAATGACACGCCAATTGGCGCAACGAGAGGCATTACTCGTGGGTGTTTCGTCCGGTGCTGTTGTCTTTGCTGCGCGACAGATTGCGCAGGAGCTAGGGACGGGTAAACGTGTTGTGGCTCTGTGTCCTGATACAGGCGAACGTTACTTGAGTATGGATTTGTTTTAAATGAATGCGGTGGGAGGGGAAATCTGATGCAAACACGCGTGTTGTGGCAAGATAAGCGTCGGTTTGTGGCCAAGGGTGATTCTGGGCATGAGGTGACTATTGACGCTAAAGCTGAAGTGGGAGGAGAAAACAAAGGCCCTCGTCCTATGGAGCTTTTGCTGATGGGGCTCGGTGGTTGCACTGGTATTGACATTTTAATGATTCTCGACAAAATGCGTATTGCTTATACGCGGGTGGATGTGCTGTTAGATGCTGTGCGTGCTCCCGAACCGCCCGAACGCTTCACGGAAATCACATTAACCTATGAAATTGATGCATCGGATGCACCTGCGGATAAAGTTATGCGAGCAGTTACTTTATCGCAGGAAAAATATTGTTCTGCGGCGCACTCGCTAAATGCAAAATTATCCGCTGTCTTAGTGTTGAATGGGCAACGCGAGTAATTGCCCAGGTAATGAGAAATGTCGACTGCTTTTTCCAAGGCGCGCCATTAGGTGTCTGAATATGTCGAACTAACGGATAAGGACCGTGAATATTACTTGATTTTTCATTAAGGAACATTCACGGCCTTGTTTTAAAATGCTCGTTGATATTGTTCGATCGGTTGCGGTTTATCGCCGAGTTGTTGAGCGACATGCAGTGCATAGTATGGGTCGCGAAGCAATGCGCGTCCTATATTGATCAAGTCTGCATAGCCATTACCAAGTGCCGATTCAGCCAATGCTGGATCTTCCATTTTCCCGACTGCGAGTACTGGTACATTGGTGGCTAATTTAATGCCATAAGCCAGTGGCAATTGGTACCCGGGATGAACACCGGGTCGACCACTTGAACCGATCGGACCCTCACCACCTGAACTAACATCAAATGCATCAACTCCAGCTTTAGCGTACGTTGCACAAAGTTGTTGGCTATAAGCCAAATCATATCCGCCATCTACATATTCAGCGGCACTGATACGGAAAATCAGAGGCATGGTACTAGGTAGTACGCTTTTGACAGCCTGAATAACTTCCACGCCAAAACGGCTCTTATCTTCACCGTATTCGTCTTTTCGAACATTCGTATAGGATGATTGAAATTGATGGATCAAATAACCGTGTGCGCCATGCAACTCTATCGTGTCCATTCCAGCTTGCACAGCACGTTTTGCGGCATCGGCATAACGTTCAACCATGCGCTTAATGTCGTCTGTCGTCATTTCACGCGGTACTTTGTAACCCTCACCTTCAAAGCGAATGGCTGATGGAGCTACAGGAACGGTAGCATCCTGCGCTTTTCTCCCTGCATGGCCAAGTTGTACACCAACTTTAGCCCCATAAGCATGAATCGCATCGACAATACGTGCAAAGGCAGGTATGTGATCGTCAGACCATAAGCCAAGGTCGTAGTCTGTGATGCGGCCATCAGGCTCGACATCGGTCATTTCAAAAAGTATCAAGCCAACGCCACCAACAGCTCGACTTGTATAGTGCGTAAAATGATAATCCGTTGGCCTGCCATCTTTTTTTGGCACTGAATACTGACACATGGGCGACATGACGATACGATTTTTTAGGGACAAATTTTTAAGAGAATAGGGTGTTAGTAAAAGACTCATGATACACGCTCCTTTATTCATTCCCTCTCTAGCATACCACAACCGTCAGCCATTACAGATGCGTCTGTAGGAGGTGAACGAGCAACGGTGCTGCAAGCATGGTAAAACCAGCTGCAAGGATCATGGAGATACTCGTAAAAAGTGGACTTAGCATAAGCCTACTTTTCTTAGCAACAGGTATGACGCACGCTATGGCGTCGTCGTTCGTCGGCATCTGGAAAATCGTCGGGATCATCCTCATCAGAGTCGAGCATCGTCCGACCAGGGGCCAATTTGCCATGTTGCGCTGCGTCTTTGGCATCAGGTGATCCCGGAACGCCCGTCACACCTTCAAATGTACCAAAGGCGATAGGTTCACCATCTTTGACAACCTGCCTTCCCTTGGCAAAGACATGGATAATGTCATACGCATCGTTGGCCAAAAGTATGTCTGCGTCGAGTCCTTGACGTATTCGACCTTTATGGCCCAACTTTAAGATGCGAGCGACATGTTTTGTGACAATGCCAATCGCCGTTGGAATTGGAACTTCTTCGTGTAAAATCATATCGCGTGTCTCTTGCCATAAGGTGGCGATCGATCCGATGCCCATGGCTACAAGTTTGCCTTGATCGTCAAAGATAGGTGAACTTCCATTGCTATCAGAGCTCATGGTGATGAGGCCTGGTTTAACGCCTTTGTCTAATAATATGCGAACGGCTTTGGACGGTTTCACGGAGATATGGTCATGCTCATCTGGTCGGATACCTGATGTTACGTCTACGTAGCCTCCTTCTTTACCATACTGTACTGCGTCTTTTAATAAGTCTGGATTGCGATTAAGATGCGTCGGAACAAATACTGATCGCGGTAGTTCCGTTTGTTTAAGTACATTAAAAATGATCTGTAATTTCGTATCATCATCACCGACGTGAATATGGACCACGCCCGCTTTTCCTGCTAAAAGCCCTCCAACTCGTGCCTCACTGGCTAACTCGGCCAACTGCTTTTCACTTGGGTGACTCGATCGTGAATCAGAGATGGCAATTTCGCCAACGCCAATCACTTTATCGATCATAACAAGGTCGCCTCGCGGTGTTCCCGTGATGGTTCTCGTTGGCACCTGATACGCCCCTGAATAGATATACGTCGAAACACCTTCAAATTCGAGGGCACACGCTTTTGCTAACAACTCTTGTGTTGATCTTGTCACGCCGTCAGTCCCTAGAACGCCAACGAGCGTAGTAACTCCAGCGGATATAATGTGACTAAGGGATATTTCCGGTGTACGGTAGTGAAATCCACCTTCACCACCACCACCTGCCATGTGAACATGTTGGTCAATCAGACCTGGAAAGAGAAGCAGACCGGATGCATTCACTTCTTCAATATCAGGAAGGATATCATGAAGCTCAATATGATCTTCAACAGCCAGAATCTGACGCCCTCCAAGTAATATATCTTTTTTTCCCAAATATTCAGGCGAATAGACCGTTGCCCCACGTATAATGGTGAGTAATGACATGTGAGAATCCTCCCAAAATAGTTTTTCATCACATTATTTTTACGTATCCTAAAAAAGCTATGCACTGAGCCAGAAGAAAGTAAGTCTGTTTAAAGTTGATGTTTTCTGGGAATTTTTAAAAGTAGGTGGCCATTCGTTGCTTTTCGTTATGGCGCCTGCTTTTTCTTGCGCCTAAATCACGCATTTCCATGTGGTAAAAGTGACGGTTCGGTAACAAGTGCCGTACGTTGTAAAGAGGTTGCTAGAACGTCTGACTTGTGAGGGAGAGCCATGATCGAACAAGCGCAGAAGGTCCTAGATGCTTTGCGAATGGAAAGTGGCCTTTATCTGGCTAGCTCTTCGAAGGACTATCATTTTGTCTGGATTCGTGACACCTGCTATGCTGCTATGGCAACGTTGTGGGAATCAAGTGGTCGCTATGAACAAACGTATCATGCGCTATTTGACATTTTTCATCGGTACGCGTGGAAGTTAGAATACCATATGGCACATCGCCCGAAAGAGGTTTATGAATATATCCATCCTCGCTATACGGCTGACGGTTGGGAGGTTCAGGAACCTTGGGGCAATGCTCAAAATGATGCAATTGGCATGTTTTTGTACGGGGTTGGTGAAGGTTTGCGACGGGGAAAGACCATGTTTCGAGATGCTGCTGATCGGCACATCGCCGAAATGTTGACGGATTATTTGAGGAACCTTGAGTATTGGCATGACGCCGATAATGGAATATGGGAAGAAAATTGTGAAGTTCACGTGAGCAGTGTTGGAGCCTGCGCGGCAGGTCTTTTGGCGATGTCACCATTTATCCGGGTTGACTGGGACGTCATTGTCCGTGGTTTGACGACAGTCTTGTCGTACTATCCTCGAGAAAGCGCTTCTAAGGGTTGTGATTTGGCCGAATTGAGTCTCATTTATCCGTATCAACTACTTCCTGTAGATTTGGCCCGTCATTTGATTGCAGAGGTTGAACAAAACCTGTTACGCAGTCATGGTACCATTCGGTATCAAGGTGACAAGTATTTCGCCAAACAGGAGAAGGAAGCTGAGTGGTCAATGGGACTTCCTTGGCTAGGCTTGGCCTGTTACACGGTGGGGGACATGAAGAGAGCTTTTGAATATCTTGACTGGACACAACGTGTGATGACTTCACCAGGTGTGTTGCCAGAACTTTTCGTAGGCGAGTTTCATACACCAAACGGTAATACACCTTTGGCATGGTCCCAAGCGTTGTATGTCGTCTTAGCAAGGACATTACAGCAACGTGAGCCTGTTTCAGATAAGATGTTGGCAGTACAATCCTAAAGGATAGGGTTGTACTGCCAATATGATCTATAAAAAGTGGCGAACGTCAAATGTATCAGCGACAAGTTTCCACAGCTGGGGAAAAGGCTGACCCAATACCCAAAAGCTGATTCCCCGCAAATTCATTTCATAGACTAGGTGGAATTTTGCCAATATGGATTTGGGGTCTTCATACCAGACTTCATGCTCTTGGGATCCCACATAGTAGTGAAACATAGGGCTTGCTGAAAATGGATTGAAACGTACAGTGGCTCCTTGTTCAATGGCGACATTTTGTGCTTTATTGGGCGAAATACCGGTAGCCAAATTGTTTTTCGTGTCTGGTAACTGCCAGTTGTATCCGTACGTTGCAAATCCCATAAGAATTTTATCAGGACTGATAACCGATGTCGCATATTCAAGCACTGCACGTACCTGATCGATCGGGGCAATCGCCATGGGAGGTCCGCCAACCCAACCCCACTCATAGGTCATGAGCATGAGATAATCCACGATTGACCCTAATGTCCGATAGTCAAAAGCTCCCATCCACGCTGCGTGTGGTTCATCGGATGTTTTTGGCCCCATTGCAATCGATACGCTATATCCTTTTGGATGCATACGCGCATGGAGTTCACGAATAAACTCGTTGTACAATGGACGGTCAGTTGGTTGCATATGTTCAAAGTCAACATTGACACCCTGAAAACCTTTGGCGATCATTTGTTCTTCCATCGTAGTAAACACTTTATTGCGCAAGATAGGGCTAGATAAGATGGCATGGGCCAGATCCGTGTTGAAATTAGTTCCGTCAAAATTGGTGACGCACATAAGACGCGCCTCATGTTCGTTCTTGGCGGCGTCCCGCGCCTCTTGGTCGGGCATTGGCACAATGTCACCTGCTGCGGTAACGTGGTAACTGAATATCGTGATGTAAGTCAAGGGAGTGGCATCGCGAATGATCGTCATGTCTTCTGATGTACCTGATGGAATCAGATAGCCATTTGCATCAATTTCCTTTTTCGCCAAAATAGGTTGCGGTATGAATAAAATTTGGCCAACTTCGAGTTTTGCGTCACTGGCAAGACCGTTGGCGCCGTAAATGGCGTATACAGGAACGCCATATTGTCTGGCAATCGTCGTCAGTGTTTCCCGAGGGCCGACAGTGTGGTGAATGAGGGTGCTGGGCTTTCCTGGAATGAGTAAGTTGATGCCTTCAGTCAGCGTATTGCCTACTGTTTGATTGAGTGTTATTAACTCTTGTTGCGTTGTACCGACCTCACGTGCTACAGATGCTAACGTATCACCTTTTTTGGCCGAATAAATGTACAAGTCAATCCACCCCCACAGACTATGCTCTACACATGCCTACGCGGGAGTGGTTGTACGTATGCAAAAAAACCGCCATGATAGATGGTCATCATGGCGGTTTTTACGAACCTATGGTGCCGAACGTTTAAGAAATAGTTGGGTTGGGATTGTAATCCCATGTAGCATCCGTTCGCTGAATCGATTTGCCAACATGTACATACCCATTGACAATTTGATATTCATACAGATCAAGTGGTCGTGGGGCAGGAGACGTAGGTGTATTGACGCCGTAGATGTTATACATGCTATTATGACATGGACAATGGAACCAATCTTTACCGCCATTATAAGCTGGTGGTGCTGACACTTTATGAGCAGCATCGGAATATGAGCCGTTGACATGGCAGCCAAGGTGAGTACACACATGGGACATGATCATCAACTTATTGTCTTTTATAATCACGTAAACATCATTTGGCATATCATGAGAATTCCATGCATCATCTACGTGTTCTGTAAAAGACACATGGGTAGGCAAGTTACTGTTAAAGTCTGATACGCGCCAAGTTGTTGCCGATAAACCACCGGAGCCACCTTCGCGGCGTAGCGGATCTACCGCAAACGTGACGAGAGGCGCAAAGATCGTTGTTGCCATAAAAGCGCCCGTACCTGCTAGTACATACGTCAAAAACTGTCGGCGAGTAAGATCTTTGCGCGGTTTTAAAGGTTGCGTAGTTTTCGTGTCAAGGGTAACAGGTTTACGATCCATGAAAAAGTCCCTCCAAGGGTGTGCATAGCATGCATGTAGTGAATTTATGCTACAAGTCTAAGCGATTCCTGGTCTGATATGGGTGAACATCCTGTGGCAAAAGCATTACAATTATACAGACAAACCCATTAGGAATGCTGATAGACTAGACCACCGCTCGCTTGATCGACGGGTCTAACGACAATTTTTATAAAATCATGGGAGAGCAGGTGGATCATTGTTAAAGGATCAGCATCAGTGGGTAAACGAAGATGGGACGATAGATCCCCGTCTATTGCAAGGAACGTTGATTGAGTGGCTTGGCATTGAGTTCATCGAAGCGACAAAGGAACGTTTAATCGCAAAAATGCCCGTTGACCATCGCACACAACAGCCAGTAGGACTTTTGCATGGTGGAGCCTCAGTGGCTTTAGCAGAAACTGTAGCGAGCATTGGTTCTTGGTTGTATATCGATCAAAATACGCAGGCAGCCGTTGGCCTCGAGATCAATGCAAATCACGTACGCTCTGTCAAGGAAGGATTCGTAACGGCAATGGCAACGCCTATTCATGTGGGAAGAACGGTCCATGTCTGGGATGTTCGTATAGTCGATGATCAAAACCGGCTTGTATGTGTTTCTCGGTGTACAGTGGCTGTACGGCAACAGTAGACAATCAAATTGAAATCCTTTAGTATGTTACTGTACTAAAGGATTTTTGTCAGGGGGATGTTTTTATGCAAATCAATCGTTATATATGGAATCAAGTCGCGCCTGAAATAAAACAAACGATTCTGCAACGAGCCAGTGTTGACATCAGTCAACAAATGACCGTAGCGGCAGATATCTGTGAGCAGGTACGCTTACGAGGCGATGACGCCTTGCTCGAATATACAGAACGTTTTGACGGTGTGCATTTAACTAAAGGGACGATCGCTGTTACTAAGGAGGAATTTACACAAGGTATTCTTCAGGTAGACAAAGATTTAGCTGAGGTATTGACGTATGCGATGTCAAACATCAAAAAGTTTCATGAAGCGCAAAAACCGGAACCCATGTGGATGATGGAAGTGGATAAAGGGATTTTGGCCGGAGAAAAAGTTACCCCTATTCCTGATGTTGCCTTGTATGTCCCTCGAGGTAAAGGTAGTTTTCCATCGGTTCTCTTGATGCTTGGCACGCCTGCTATGGTTGCTGGCGTGTCGCGCATTGTCGTGCTTACTCCGCCCAATGAACAAGGATTGGTAGATCCCGCTATTTTGTATGCAGCTAATCTGTTAGGAATTCGTGAAATTTATAAGGTTGGAGGAGCTCAAGCCGTAGCCGCTGTTGCTTATGGGACGCAAACTGTGCCCAAGTGTGTGAAAGTAATTGGCCCTGGTAACCCATATGTTACAGCCGCTAAGAGATTGATGATGGGGATTATTGATCCTGGTGTCATGGCGGGACCTAGTGAAGCTATCATTTTAGCGGATGAAGGTGCTGATGAGCACAAGGTAGCATTGGATTTACTTATTGAAGCAGAACATGGACCTGATAGCGCAGCACTTTTGGTAACTCACAGTCAATCGTTAGTTGATCGCGTCCTCGGTGAACTTGATGTGATCATAAAAAGTATACAAAATCCGACACGCCAAAACTTCGTACAGACTGTACTAACACGCTATGGGGGCATCATCATCACAGATAGTCTGGAAGCGTCGATTGCTTTTGTTAATGAATATGCACCAGAACATATGGAAGTAATGGTACGTGATCCATTCGCTGTTTTACCAAGCATTATGAATGCAGGAGAAATTTTACTGGGTGACAATACGCCGATTACGTTATGTAATTTTCTGATGGGACCCAATGCCATTTTACCGACAGGTCGTAGTGCGAAAACGGTCTCAGCGGTTTCGCTTGAAGATTTCTTAAAAAGATCATCGATCGGTTATGTGTCTAGCGAAGGGTTTGAACGTGTCAGAAACTATGCGGCTATGTTTGCTGAAGTAGAGGGATTTGAAACTCACGCAAAAGCGGTAAAGGAGCGATAAAGATGGCATCGGGTACGATTAAAGTGACAAGAACGACAAGTGAATCTCGCATCATGGTATTGTTAGATCGCCATGCTCGTGATGTGGACAATAAGCGAAAACTCAATACACCATTGCCGTTTTTTAATCACATGCTTGAACACGTGGCATGGCGTGGTGAGATGAATCTTGGCATTGATGTTACGCTTGATCATTTTGATCTTGTTCACGTTATTACGGAGGACGTTGGTATCGCCTTTGGTAAGGCGGTCAAAGCCTACCTTGATCACAATCAAAACGCTGGCCTTGTCGGTTACGGAACTGCGTATGGAACGATAGATGAAGCCTTGTCTCGCGCTGTTATATCTTTTGAAAGTCGAGCCTACTTAGATTTTGATAAAGGTACTGTGCAATTGCCTGAACAAATGGAAGGTATGCATAGCGAAGATTTGGTTGCCTTTTTAGAAGGCTTTGTCCAAGGTGCTCAGTGCACATTACACATGGACCTATTGAAAGGCCGTCCAGGGCACGGACATCACATTTGGGAATCGATCTTCCGTGCGCTAGGTATGGCACTTTACGAAGCTTTGACCGAGCGCGCATGGCGTAAGAATATGACGGCAGGCGTTGCTGGGTCCATTGATTACGTAATTGAGGTGGAGTGATCTCGGTGGAGTTGCTTGTCCTCTTTGATCTAGACGGTGTGATTTTTTGCGAAGATGGTTATTTGCTGTGTGCGGCACTTGCAACATCAAAATTTATGTGTGACCATCTGTTGATTGACAGATTGGATGGCCAAAAATTCACGCATCCTGATCAGATTTCCTGTATACAGGATGCGCAAGAGATTCGCGATGCATTCTTACCTGATGATGTTTTGCAAGTATTGCGGGGGAAAGCGATTAACAACAATTGGGATAAAGCATTTGCATGTACCTTGGGACTACTTCATTTGTCTACTATCTATAGGGAAAGTAATAACTTGACGTCGTACTTAGCGAAATGGCTTGAAGGCCACACGGGATCTGGTCAAGAT
>DAHWJX010000010.1:0-6075 GCA_027343965.1 Caryophanales bacterium
GCTCCTATGGCTCAGCAGGTCATTGATTATTATTTTGCACATTTAAAAACACTGCAAAAAACAACGCTCTAATGGCAACGGATCGTCGCACTTGCAGTTTTTTCTTGATCGATATATTATATAGCCATCCTATGTTTTTTGGGGGCGTCGAACAATGAGCGATAATAAGAACTCTCTCCCGGATGTTATTGACCAATTTATCACCTCTTTTTGGCGTATTAATCGCTATTTGCGCGCAGGCTCGCTTGAGCAGCATGGTCAGCAGATCACCCGTGTACAATGGATGATTTTACGTTACTTAAAACGTTCCCCATCTTGCACAATTGGTCAGTTGGCACAACACATGAACGTTCGCTCAAGCACGATGTCACAAATGTTAGATCGGCTGGAAAGAGAGCGTTGGATTCGCCGAAATGCTGCTCCAGATGATTCCCGTGTTCGTATTATCGATTTAACAGATGAGGGTAAGAAACTCATCCAGTCTGTTGAGTCGATATGGCATGAGCGTTTAGCGCAACCTATGGAAGCTTTATCGCAACAAGAGCAGACACAACTGATCGAATTGTTACTGAAATTAGCCTATGCGACGACCAACTCAGGTGCAAAGTGATGGAAACGTCTTGCGAGACGATGGATCCTAATGTACGAAAATTGATCCTTATTCGAGGGTTACGAAGTATTGGTCAAGGGGCTATGGTGGTTGATCTTACGTTATACCTTGAAGCCCTTCACTGGAGCGGAGCGGCTATTGGCGGTGTCACATCGGGTGCTGGGCTTGTTGGTGCTTTTTTGATTTTGATAGTTGGAATTGTGAGTGATCGGGTAGGGCGTAAACCGTTTTTACTTATCTATGAAGTGCTAACTATGGCATGCGCGATTGCAGCAAGTATGTCGACTGCAGCTTTATTGTTGGTACTTGCTATCGTGGTGGCAGGGTTCGGTCGGGGGCAAAGCGGGGGAGCTGGGCCATTTAGTCCCGCAGAACAGGCGTTATTGGCAAGGTTTGTAAAAAGAGAACATCGGGGACGAATTTTCAGTCTGAATAACGCGGTTGGTTTTGTAGGTATGGCGATCGGTGCTGTGGTAGGTGGGATACCTTCGTTGCTTAAGTATACATCCGTCATCGATGCTTATCGGCCCGTTTTTCTCTTGGTCGCATTTTTATCGCTCGTATGTGTGAGCATCATCGTAAAAATTGAAGAGACAGCTCCAATCGATGTAGTACCTCCAGCGACTATGGCTGATGAAAAGCATATTCGTCAAAAAGAAAATCGTTCTATGACACTTTTAGCTTTAGTCAACATGCTAAACGGCCTTGCAGTAGGACTTACAGGACCGATGATGGCTTATTGGTTTAGTATTCGTTATGGGGCAAGCACAAGTGCGATCGGTGCTACAATGGCGATCAGCTTTTTGTTGACAGGTGTATTTTCCATGCTCAGTGGAAGATTGGCTGATCGTGTCGGAATCGTCAAATCGGTTACATGGATGCGCGTCGTAGGTTCTGTATTCATGCTCGCGTTACCTTTTATGCCTAATTTTACGCTCGCATCGATATTGTTCGTTTTGCGCAGTGCGGTCAATCGCGGTACGCAAGGAAACCGCACAGCACTCAGCGCCAGTTTGACGCGCGATAAACGCCGAGGACTCGCTTCGAGTATAAATGCATTGTCGATGCGTTTGCCATCATCCATTGGACCAACCATCTCAGGATACCTGTTTGACGCCAATATGCTATCATTGCCACTTTATCTGACAGCAATCTTGCAACTTGCCAATGCCGGAATTTATCAATGGGTTTTTGGTCGATATGATCGGGAACGTTCAGTGTAAACTGAACATCAGGGATAATTACGGAATTTCTCGGGAATCTTAGCTACCATTCACGGTGTGGTTCACGCTCTTACAGCGAAAGGTGGGCCCGTATTGAAGGTGCAGTCTGTCGTTTCCCGGGGTAAAATTTTGTTTGCTGCAATTGTTAGACATAATCTGGGCGCTTTAGCTGCTATGATCGCTTTTTTCGGTTTTTCCTCTATGGTGCCTCTGATCTTTGTCCTCTTATATGCGGCATCTTTTTTAATTCCTAGTGCAGGAGTAGATAAATTTGCGACTTCTGCACTGGGATCGATTGTACCGCTCATTCCTGCCGAGAATACCATTCTTTTGATGACTATATCGCGTTTAACCACACTTGGCACACATCAAGGAATCATAGGATTTGTCGGTTTGCTGTGGACAGCTGTCGGTGGATTTGTTTCGTTTCAGCAAGCACTTGATACGATCTGGGAAACTCGTCATCGGCGATCGTTCGTTTTACAATATGTTGTCTCATTTGGTATGATAGCTTTGCTGTTGTTAATGACAGTATTATCTTTGATCTTAATAGAAATGGTTCCTGTTTTAACGTACCTACATATTGAGTGGATATGGCTTGCCATTGCATCACGAGTATCGTTTTTCTTATTGCTCTTGGTGACTTGTTACATATCTTTTCGTTTTTTACCCACACACGCGTCACCACCGATCTATCCTCTAATTGGGGCACTATTTACGACTATAGTTATCTACATTTCAAGAGAAGTATTTACATTTTACGTACATATGCTTGGCGCATCCGCTTCGCTATATGGCACGTTGAGTTTTATCATGTTGTTTTTATTTTGGGTGTACATTGTGGCCACAATCGTACTGTTGGGAGCGGAATTGGCGGCAGGATTGGCGCGCATGCATGAATAGATTGAACTTGAGAAATGGGGAAAATGGACTGTTATGAAAAATGAAATCATGTTGATTACGTATGCTGATAGCTTGGGGGAAAATTTGTCTGAGTTGTCGTCTATTTTGGATGACCACCTGCAAGGCATTGTCGGCAGTGTACACATCTTGCCTTTCTATCCTTCCTCTGCAGATCGAGGATTTGCTCCCATGACTTATCAAGAGGTGGATTCGGCTTTTGGTTCGTGGCGAGATGTAGAAAAAATCGCGCAAAATCATGACATGATGTATGACTTTATGATCAATCACATTTCTCGAAGTTCGACGTATTTTCAGGACTTTGTAGATCATAAAGATGCATCGCCTTATGCTGATTTGTTTATACGTTATAAGAAATTTTGGCCAAATGGTGAACCAAGTCAAGAGGATGTTGACCTTATTTATAAAAGAAAGCCGCGAGCACCTTACATTGATGTCACGTTTGCAGATGGATCATCCGAGCAAATTTGGTGTACTTTCGATGAAGAACAAATTGACTTGAATATGTATTCTCCAGTCACGCGACAGTTCGTTAAAGAGCAACTGATCCATCTCGCTAAACGAGGAGCATCTTTCATTCGGCTTGATGCGTTTGCCTATGCGACGAAGAAGGTCGGAACAAATTGCTTTTTTGTTGAACCTGATACATGGGAAATGCTGGCGGACATTAAATCCATGTTAGAGCCGTATCAGGTTGACTTGTTGCCGGAAATTCATGAACATTATTCAATTCAATTGAAACTAGCTGAACATGGTTATTATGTTTACGATTTTGCGCTTCCCATGTTGGTTTTGCATGCTTTGTACTCAGGACATGGTGAACGGCTTGCATCATGGCTTTCTATAGCTCCAAAAAAACAATTTACCACGCTTGACACGCACGATGGTATCGGTGTGGTGGACGTGGCTGATTTAATGACGCAAGAAGAAATCGATCAAACGAAAGAATATTTATTTGTTCAAGGGGCAAACGTCAAACGAATCTACAACACAATAGCGTATAACAATTTGGACATCTATCAAGTAAATTGCACCTATTACTCTGCGCTTGGCAACAATGATGATGTTTATCTTTTGGCGCGTGCCATTCAGTTTTTTGCTCCAGGCATTCCGCAGGTGTATTATGTGGGTCTTCTGGCTGGGGAAAATGACATTGAGTTGCTTGAA
Organism: Caryophanales bacterium; assembly: GCA_027343965.1. Taxonomy (GTDB): domain Bacteria; phylum Bacillota; class Bacilli; order Alicyclobacillales; family SLC66; genus JAKACU01. The sequence continues at coordinate 3,922 of DAHWJX010000010.1, forward strand.
AAAACGAAGGTAGGTCGCAATATTAACCGTCATTACTACAGCAAGCAAGAGGTTGCTCATGAAATTGAACGCCCTGTTGTAAAGCGATTATTCGAGTTAATGAAGTTTCGAAATACGTTTGGCGCTTTTGATGGGGACATTGAGGTGACATTATTGGAAGAGGGTGCTATTCTTGTGATTCGCCGAACGAGTGCGTCAGGAGAAAAGAAAGCTATTCTCACCGCGGATTTGCGTGTTTACCACTTTTCCATTGAGTATCTAGAAGGACCTGAGACAGAAGTTAAAAAACTTATCTTATCTGCGTAGAAGCCGCAAAAGGATGGCGTTTTTCAAGAATGTAGGTTCCAAGTAATATGGCCACTAATGCTAAGGGAAACGTGATGCTATTGATGCTCGGGTCGTGTAGACCAAGTTCTAACACGAGCCCCATCATGAAAGACGGAACCATGGGTTCGACAAATGCAGTTTGCCATGATAAACGCAAGCCATCTTTGAACAAAAAGTAAAACAGCGTTGCAGCCGATAACATCCAGCCAATAACGTACACAAAAGTGGCAAGAACAGGCTGATGCGCCGCGGCAATGGGCGCAACGATAAACAAGATCGAGCCTGATACGATCATGGTAAAAAAATTAGCACGTGGTTTACCAATGCCGGCAAGTAAGGTGCCACCAAGTCGACTGACGGAGGAAAACATCACGCCAATCGCGGTGAGCACCGTATACTGGTCGGCTTCTTGGTTAACGTAGTGACTGCCAAATAGGGCATATAAAATCGGATCAGGATAGAGGCAGATGAGTACCGTAATCGGAAATAAGACGAGATTGTTATAACGAAAACATAAAGTTGCTCGTTCACGAGATTGTATAGGAGAGCGCATGACTTCGGAGAGAAACGGTAGTGATACAATATTAAAAGCCCAAGTAACAATATTGGCGTAACCGGCTATTTTAAGAGAATTATTCAGATAACCTGCAGCAATAAGGGAGGTTCCACCTGTTATGACAACTAAGTAGGATTGTTGAAAAGACTTAGCGATGTTACCTGCGAAACTTGGTAGTCCATAGCGCAACATACGCCATAACGTTTTCATTCGCACCGGTGTAAAAAAGCGAATGGGAAATTGCTTTGTCAGCCATACCAAAGCAATCGCTAATGTGACTATCCCACCGCAAAGCACCCCAATATTGATAAGAAATAGCGAACTAGGTGACCAAAGATACCACCAGATACCAAGAATCGTGCCTGAAATTGAAAATAATGTCGTTGTTACCATCAAAATGGATTGCACCATAAACTTTTTCATGCCCGAAAAAACGGCAACGCACATGTTGATTGCAGCCGATAACAAAAGGGATGTCGATCCCACGTCAAGGGCAGGAGCAAGGGCTTTGATGTGATAAACGGTTGCAATAACAGGCGACAATCCGCATACTACAAGGGCGATAAGTAAAGCGCCAAGTATACTGAAGAGAAAGGCTGGTCCAAAGATCGAGGCTAGCGCCTTTTTGCCATGTCGTGCGACAAAAAACGTGGTTGCAGAATTTAAACCGACATTTAAAAACAGTCCGCTTATGCCAAGCACTTGTTGCATGACGCTCACTTGACCGTATAGTGTTTGACTAGGCAAAAGCCGCGTGGTTACGACGCCACCGATTGTTTGCAAAGTTTGATTAATAAAAAGCCCAATGAAAATGACAGCAATATTGGCGATAAGGTAGGTTCGTAACGTTTGGGTTGATCGTGTATAGTTCATGAAAAAACCACCTTGTGAACGATATCATGATTATAGCAGAAAGGTGATGTATCAAATGATAAAACTGAATCACCGCGCAGTATTTACGTTCAGTGCGACCCATTTTTTCAATGATTTGGTGACGACGGGCATGGTTCCCGCTCTCGTTGTCATGTACAAACAGGCTCTACATCTCAATTACACACAATCCACATTAATTGTGCTGGTATCCTACTTAACATCATCGATCGTACAACCGCTTTTTGGCGTTTTGACAGATAAGAAACCGCGTGTGTGGTTGTATGCCTTAGGTGTATTTTTGTCGGTGCTTGGTCTATCACTAACAGGTATTGCACCGTCGTTACCGTGGCTATTGGTATTTATCGCAATTTCCGGGTTCGGATCTGGAGCGTTTCACC
>DAHWJX010000013.1:0-2564 GCA_027343965.1 Caryophanales bacterium
AGCAGTCGACCATATCCGTATGGATCCCACTCCTCACAGAATGCCGCCACTTTGTTCCAGTCAGCGATCCCGGCTAAACTCCACTCGATGCCAAAGTGATGAACCTGCAAGTTTTCCGTGGATCCACATACCCAGCACGAATAGTGGCCATCTGCACGCAACCGCTCTTTACTTGCCCGAAACTCCGCCGATTCTGTGCGCTCTGCATGATCTGGTGTAATCACCACTTCATGTAGCGTTCGTGTCTGCGCGTGTTCAGCTACCTCACTCATACGTCACCACCTCTCAGCATTTCTATGATCTTGGCCAGTTTGGTGTCGCGGTCTTTGTCCTACTCCGCTTTTTCAGCGTGTATCTAGCGAATCCACATGTGAAACAAGGGGGCAGATGATTGAATATCATTTGGAAAACAGTCGAAATATCGGTTGATTCTATTCGGCCGTCATATTGCATAAGTTATTTAATTATTCAGAATTCAAATTTAATCGTACGAGTCGATGGATGCCATACTGGGGATCAACTTCCATGTGGAGTCTTTTTGACGCTTACCCCCGAGTTAAGAAACCCAGCCTCCTACAAGGAAGCTGGGTGGTCAAAGCAGTCTACGCTATAACGATTGTCGTACCAAGTCATTCTCGGCAATCACAGGAACGGTTTTTGGTGCACGAAGAGCACTTTTGTTTGCAATAAATACGCCAACGAGAACAAGCACTCCACCCAAGACCTGCGTGGTATAAATGGCATCATGTAAGACAAAGTGACCAGCAATCAACGCAATGAACGGTGGGATGTTCATGAACATCGCAGCGGTTCCTGCACCAATCACCGCCACGCCCCGGTTCCACCAAAAGCCTGCCATGCCTTGTGCCACGATTCCCGCAACCGCCATTAACAACCAAGGCCACACTTCAAAACTCACAACCGTATGCCCCATTACGGCCTCTCCCGCTGCTGCGGGCACCATTAGCGCACTTCCTAAAACCGTCGAAAAGATGGTCACCGAATAAGAGGACATGCTCCCAGTAAGCCTTCGAATGAACAGTAAGCTAATCGACAATCCAAACATCGCTAAAAGGAGGTAGACGTCACCAATCGATACCCCCATTGATTGTCCTGTAAAGCCAACAATCACAACAACGCCTGCCAGACTCAGGAGCGCCCCGACCACCTTCGATGCCGTTAAGGCGACCTTCAAAAAGACGCGCTCAAAAATGGTCGTGACAATCGGGGCCATCGCGATAATTAACGAGGCATTCGCCGCCGTAGATTCTTTTAGCCCTGAAAAATAAAAGACCTGGTTCATCAGAGTTCCAAAGATACCGGCTCCAGCCAGCAAGAACCATTCTTGTTTCGTAGGCTTTCTCAGTCCACCAATTCTCAAAGCGACCAGGATCAGAAACAATGAGGTCATACATATTCTTGCGCAGGACAAGAATATGGGTGAAAAATAGTTGAGTAAGTATGCGCTGACGACATAGTTACATCCCCATAACAGAGCGACACCAAACAGACGAATGAGTGCACTTCTTTGTTCTGACATCTTCACACTCCATTGGGCGACTGTGCCCTCTATGTGTTACTGCTCAATCAGCTCGCAATGTAAAACCCAGCCCCGATAAGGAGACTGGGTTCCTCCACGACGGGTTGGTCGTGGTTTTACATGGTGGAGGCGATTCATATTAGCACACAATCACAAACTCCACCATGCTTTCCCGACATTCTGGAAGAACTTGTTGCATAAAGGAGCAATACGGAAATCCTGAACAGATCGCCTAAGCACGGACGAAAATCCTTGTACTCTGTTTTAGCCGGTAACACTACTTCTACTGTTTCACCTACCCGAGCTATCATTGGTTGCAATTCCTCTACACAAAAGACTTGGTTCGTCGGAATTTCTACGGTCTTCGTATGCGAGGTGTGCCAACATCAACCTCAACCAAATCATTACAGTTTTTAACTTCAAGCGGAAAATAAATTTTAGATTCGCGTATGTCCATGTTAATAATTGCGTTCAGTTGACAGTCAATCTTGTCCCCACTCTCGCATCGGCGTCCATTCTGTAAGATACGCACGTGATCTGAGTTTGCACAATTCATGCCTGCCATGTGCGCCATCGCTGTTACATACGCGCGACTCAGTCCTTCTTGTATATGTTGAGGCGTTAACATAGGCATCTTTCTTTCGTACAATAACCATTGAGTTAAGAATGGCAAAATTTGTATTTTATGCAAGCAAAAACTCCAGCCTCTCGAGGAGACTGGGTTCCTGACACGACGAGTCGGTCGTGGGTTTGCATGGTATAAGCGAACTTCCACCGTTAAAAAACCTAACCACTCTCGCCAGGATTGCATTTTCGCGCTATGGTCGCGCGGGAAGATTAGTGACATCTTTCCGTCGGCGGTCCATCAAGGGTTTTCGGTGCGTCACTTGATCAATGTATTTGATAAATTCGTTTTGAGCCACTTTCGAATCGATTGATCCACAAAAAAGTGAGCCACATGATTTCCAATTCTATCAGCCTTGCCTCATGCTAGAGATTGCGAATCGATAGCATAGGTAGGAGC
>DAHWJX010000040.1:0-10995 GCA_027343965.1 Caryophanales bacterium
AGTTGATCTACTTGTGTCATGATCACTGCCTCCCTTGAGATTCCTAAGGTGATTATCTCAAGAGAACGAATAAGTGTGTAGGTGTGGTAGGCTTGACGCTTACTATGTACGCAACATGAGCACCCGCGATATCCAGGCCCATCTGAATCAAATTTATGGGATGGAGATCTCGCCGATACTCATGTCCAACTTAACGGATAGGCTACTACCCCGGATTCAAAGGTGAATTCACCACGAGTGTGGAATTCACCCCTTCCAAATGGGGGCTCCATGCCGGTGGTCAAGGCGGGAAAGCGTACCTTGACCACCTCAGCTTAAGATCATGTAGGAAACTATATCTAGGTGCATGGCTGGCAGGGAAACATAGAGCAATGTATTCGAAACTAGTTTAAAAATGCATTAACATTTTGTTTTGTTACAACCGTAACACCAGTATCAACAATTGGAGGCACAGGATCGACATGGGATGCTTTCCAATTGGCCACTGGCGTCAAGTCATTATGGTGTATCATAAACGCATCCATGAGCCCCCAATATCCCATACTCCAGGTACCTTGAGCAATGGTTGCGGTTATCTGTCCATTTTTAATTTGTTGTAGTGTTGCCTTATCCGTATCAAAACTCACAATTTTAACCTTGCCTACACGGCGTGCCTCCAGAACAGCAGTTGCTGCGCCAGTTCCTTCATCGGCCTCAGTAGCAAAAATACCCGAAAGGTTCGGATAACGCTCAAGTAAAGTCGAAGTTATTTGGGCTGTGGTTATTTGGTTTGAATTCCCATTTTCCACAGCAACAACCTTGATTTTTGGAAACTGAGATCTCATCGTAGATTCGAATCCTTGTACCCGTTGGTCGAGGTTTAATTCCCCAGGTGTACTAATAATCGCAACGGATCCCTTGCCTTTCAATGAATTCCCTAGAAATGTAGCAGCTTGGCTACCTGCTTCCGCATTACTAGTACCTAAATAGGCATATCGTTTGCTGTTAGGTGCGTCTGAATCAAAAGAAATAACAGGAATGCCTTGTGAAACAGCTTGATTAATTGCAGGAGTCAACGCAACCGGATTCATAGATGTGATAAGAATTCCTGCAGGTTTTTTAGCAATAACCTGATCTAGTACGGTAACTTCCTGGTTGATGTCATACTGCGGCGCACCGGTATATACCACTTTTACATGAAGCAATTTTCCAGCCGATTCCATACCCCTGAAAACGCCTTTCCAGTATTCAATTCCTGACAGAAAAGTAATCATATAATATGTTTCGTTTTTGGCACCAACAAGACCGGGACTTGCTGCGGACACTGACGTTGGAACAACCGAACTAGACAACGCAATAACGGAAGCTAAACTGATAACTACCGATGAAAATTTCTTCCATGTTCTCACTTAACAGCACACCCTTTCAATGAATGTTTTATATAACAATTACCAATGCTAAAATCATCACCTCCTAACAAGTTCTTTGCGATGAGTCAAAACATCTGTCGTGACCGCAGCGATAAGAACAAAACCCGTTACGAAACTTTGCCAATACACAGATACATTTAAAAGAACAAGAGCATCATTTACCAGACCAACTAACAAACTACCAAGTAAAGCGCCAAGAACAGATCCTTCTCCACCAGATAGACTTGCGCCACCAATGACACAGGCAGCTATAGCTTGCAATTCCATACCTTGACCTGCGGTTGGTGTTGCCACACTAAATCGAGAAAGTGTCAACAGCCCTGCAAAACCGGCGAGCAACGCAGTTAAGATGTAGATACTAACTTTGACCCAGTCAACTGAAATACCTGAAAGATAGGCCGCAGATTCATTACTACCCAAATAATATATTTTTCTAGCCTTTGAGAAATTTCTCATTAATACATCTCCAACGACGATAACCACAACTAGTATCCAGATCAGTGTAGGAATACCCGCTATACTCCCCTGGCCCAAGAACGTAAATGACGCAGGGATTTGAGTCAGTGATACAGGCGCACCTTGTGTTACTACATAAGCAATTCCTTGAATAACTCCCTGCATGCCCAGTGTCATAATGAAAGGATTTATCTTAACCTTTCCAATGAAAAGTCCCGTTATAATACCTGATACACCGCTTACTATTAAAGCTAAAATCGACGCCAACCAAATGTTCATCCCTCCAAGAGCTAGGCTTCCTGCCACTACTCCCGACATGGACATCACTGAACCCACAGAAAGGTCAAACCCTCCGGAAACTAGTGCAAGGGTCATTCCCACTGAAACAATTGCCATCATAGTAATTCCTAAGACTGTTGTAATTAGGTTATCCGCACTTAAAAATGTGGGACTAATTACCGAGAGCACAATTGAAAGCAACACAATTACACCAATAATCGTTATTTCTCGTATCTTGCTAACTTTAAGCAATATTTTTTTAAAATCAGTCTCCTTGCCGGTAGTTACATTGATTGACACGAAAAGTCCCCCTTTGTTATAGACCCGATGCATATTTCATAATATTTTCTTCTGTTATTTCACTCCTAGAAAGATTAGCAACAATAGACCCATCATAGACGACCAGTACCCTATCACTGACACCGATTATTTCAGGTAATTCGGACGATATCATAATGGTACCTACTCCTGATGATGCTAGACGTCGCAAAAGAAGGTGAATCTCCGCCTTCGCTCCAACATCAATTCCTCTTGTTGGTTCATCAAGAATTATTACTTCAGGGTCCCGTTTCACCCAAGATCCAATTAAGAGTTTTTGCTGATTACCTCCACTTAAACTGCCAACCTTTTGACGACCAGACGTACATTTCACGTTAAAATCGCCAATAATATTTTCGGAAACTTGTTGAACTTTACTATTCTTAATAAATAACCCTCGACACACTGCATTGAGACGGTTGGCTACCGCATTGGACTCGATAGACATTTTCAAAAAAAGGCCCTGACCCTTTCTGTCTTCCGTCACATAATAAAGTCTGTTGCGTATGGAATCTCGAACTGACCTTTGGGGAAGTTCTCGCCCGTTTAGTACAACGGTTCCATGTTCACGGTGATCTATTCCTGTAATTGCTCTAGCAATCTCAGTTCTTCCCGATCCAACCAGTCCGAAAATACCAAGAATTTCGCCTTGATATAAATCAAAAGAAACATCCTTACATTTTGAACCTGCACTCACTTTGAGAACTTTCATAATCTTAGTTTCGAGTACATGATTCGCCTTTTCAGGGTAAAAAGCATCCAAGTTCCTGCCTACCATCAGCTTAATAACAATTTCCGAATTAAGGTTTTCTGACCTATCTGAACCCACTAAGATACCATCTCGAAGAACTGATACTCTATCAGCAATATGAAAGATTTCATCAAACTTATGACTTACATAAACAATTGCTTTCCCTTGATCTTTTAAGCGGTTTAATAAAACAAAAAGTGATTCAACATCTTTACTACTTAAAGTAGCCGTTGGCTCATCAAAAATATAAACATCAGCATCAAACGTCATAGCTCTGGCTATTTCTACAATTTGCTGTTCAGATACACTCAATGTCTTCACCTTAGAATTTAAAGAAAATTTCGGATTAAATTCCTGTAAACATGTTTGCGCGACTTGTTCCATATGAGAACGGTCCATCCATCCAATTCTATTGCTAGCATGGTGAATAGCTATATTCTCCATAACACTCAGGTGAGGGAATAAACTTATTTCTTGATGCACAGCTACAATTCCGACTTCCTGTGCGTCATGCGGTCCACCGAAGGACAGTTGTTTGCCATTTACTTCAATATACCCACTACTAGGTTCCAGAGAACCCGTAAGTATGTTAAGTAAAGTTGATTTTCCTGCTCCATTTTCCCCCATAATTGCATGAACTTCACCAGCAAAAAAATCTAACGATACATCGTTTAAAGCTATAGTACCGGGAAAAATCTTTGTGATATTTCGTGTTCGAAGCCTAGGTACCATCTCCATAACATCACCCTCCCAAGAAATACAATTATTCACTTTTAAGAGTATAATAGTTACTAATTACCAACCAACACTTTCAATCCTTAAAAGATTCGTATATATTAATTATTAATCGCTTTCATACGAAATAATACGGTACAAAATTAAATTAGTCAATACAAATAAACGAAAACTAGGGTTTAAAGTTTTACAACAATTATTGATCATGATGTATGATCGGTAATTAAAAATGTAATTATCAGATTAGGAATCAATAAGGAAATTACTAAATAAACAATAAAAGTGCGTATGCACAAACAAATAGCGTGGCTCCTTATCACCTAAAAACACTGAAACGACAAATCTCAATGTTTAGAAGGTGGGATGACCACGCTTTTTGAGTGCGAAATTCTCCATAAATATAAGTTCAATCAAATTTCAGGGAACTAAGTACCCGATTCCTTGATTCCGTATCCACCATTTTTGTGTCCAAAGCGTACTACTATATACGGATGTAAGCCAAATGATACTGACACCCATTTTCAGGATGTCGTATGCAACACCACATCAGGGTTTTTATCTAGAAGCCAGTTCATCGAAAACTCATTCGGGAACAACATCACAAGTCGATCATCACGGTCCTTAACCACCAAATTGCTAAAGCGGTCATAAAGCAAACTTTCCATGGGTTTCGCTGTTTGTAGCCAACGAGCATGCGAGTAAGGAAGATTAAATAAGTCCACCTCTGCCCCATATTCCGCTTTCATACGATACTGAAACACTTCAAATTGCAAGCGACCAACCGCACCTAAAATCATATCTTCGGTTCGATTGACCTGCCTAAAGACCTGTATGGCCCCTTCTTCTGACAATTGCTCCAATCCTTTATGGAACTGTTTATATTTCAGGGTATTTTTAATCGAAACGCGAGCAAAATACTCCGGCGAAAACTGCGGCAACTTCTCAAACTGAAATTGTCCATTTTCGCATACCGTATCGCCAATTCGAAATATGCCTGGATCAAAGATGCCAATAATATCACCAGGGTACGCCTCATCCACAATTTCCCTATCTTGTCCGAAAAACTGTTGCGGTTGCGCCAAAGCAATCTTTTTACCTGTTCGCACATGATTGACGGTCATACCACGTTCAAATGTACCGGAACAAATACGTAAGAATGCTACCCGGTCACGATGAGCAGGATTCATATTCGCCTGAATTTTAAAAACAAAACCCGACAAGGCTTCATCTGTAGGTTCAATCATGTCCCCCTGATCTGTTGAACGTACGCCTGGAGGCGGAGCTAAAGTCAGAAACTGATCAAGAAAGGACTGCACGCCAAAATTAGCAATAGCACTGCCAAAAAACACAGGCGTTAGACGGCCTTGTCTCACGAGTTGTTCATCAAAGGGATCCCCTGCAATATCAAGCAACATCACTTCTTCTTGCAAGCGGTCATGCAATGCATCACCTAACATTTTCCGTAAGGTAGAACTTTGTAAATCAGTCACATCAAGTTTTAGCATCTGTTCACTGCGATCAATGTACCGTTCAAACTGCGATGTCTCTCGATGATAAATTCCGCGAAAGTCTGCTCCCATTCCGATCGGCCAATTCATAGGGCAAGACCTGATACCTAGTACCTCTTCAATCTCCGCAAGTAACGCCAAAGGGTCTTGCCCTTCGCGATCCAATTTATTAATAAAAGTAAAAATGGGGATCTGTCGCATACGACACACTTCAAACAGTTTGATGGTCTGAGGTTCTACACCTTTAGCTGCGTCGATGAGCATCACTGCGCTGTCGGCGGCAGTCAATGTACGGTACGTATCCTCGCTGAAATCCTCATGTCCGGGTGTATCCAAAATATTAATACGGCGACCTTTATAAGAAAATTGGAGTACTGTGGATGTAACAGATATCCCTCTTTGCTTCTCGATCTCCATCCAGTCCGATGTCGCATGGCGACGCGCCTTTTTGCCTTTCACGGCACCAGCCTCACGAATCGCGCCTCCAAATAAGAGTAGTTTTTCGGTTAATGTTGTTTTCCCTGCATCAGGGTGTGAAATAATCGCAAACGTACGACGTTCTTCCATGGATTTGCACAACACTCCTGTAGTTCATATCATGACTTCCCCTCAGTGTACCATGCTTCTGTGACTTGGCACACTCATTACAGCATCCAGCTTTTCCATGGTTGTACCTTTTTTGCCGTTGTTTTTAATGCAAATCGGTGTCGAACAACATATAGCAACTTGGTCTGGTGCAATGGCAGATAAGTATGGACGGAAACCGATAATCATTCGCGCTGGTTTCGTCCTCTTTTTTGTGTATACCATGACTGCTTTTGTTACGAATCCCTATGAATTACTAGCGTTGCGTATCATCCAAGGCTTGCTGTCAGGGTATATTCCAGGTGCCATCGCGCTTGTTGCTACCAATACTCCAGAAGAGAGTATTGGTTATGCCCTCTCCATGATCTCAGCCGCGAGTTCAACCGGGACGATCTTGGGACCGCTTTTAGGTGGATTGATTGCCCATTTTTTTAACAACCGAATTGCATTTGCTAGTGCGGGTATTCTTGTTTTACTTTCTACTTTACTTGTTATTTTCTGGGTAAGGGAAGACAATTTCGTTCGAACAACACAGCCATCGTCTATGATGGCAACATTTAAAGATGCTGCTGCCAATCGACCTTTATTAGCCGCCCTACTTCTTAACCTCTTTACCGCTTTATCCATAATGACCATTGAACCTGTCATTACGTTATATATCGCACCATTGTGGGGACGACTAGCTGATAAGATAGGATTTCCTAAGGTGCTTTTATTTGGACTGATCGGAGGCGCTGTGTTTCCTGCTATCAATGGTTTAGTCGTCACCGATAGTACATCGATTCACGGATTGTTTTGGATTACAGGAATCTTCCTTACTGCCGTATTTACCGTGAGTTTCTATCACTTGCAAGGAAAGGCCAGACGCGTAGGATGACTATAAACGAATGGATGTTCAAAATAAAATCAACCACGTAAAAAGGGTAGCCGCGTATATCGAGGCTACCCTTTTTACGTCATTTCCGTGCCCTACGATGTGGGACCATGGCGAAGGACATTAAGCAATTGTTTAACAGACATTCCCGTATGAAAAGTATACGTACCCGGTTGGACATGTTGATCCACACCGGTATTTTTCATTGTCATATCAAAACCAATCGCACTGCTAACTAAGTGGTGATTAGCTAAGAATTGGGCTAAATTAAACAAAGGCATTCCTAACGCTAAGTTGAAATGATATACGGTGATTTTTGGCACCGCAGTCGTATGCACCTTTGCTTGGACCAATGTATGGGGTTTGGCTAAAGAAGCTGTTGCAGCAAGCACAGCCGATGTCGCAGCGTGAGCTTTTAGTACGGACGTACTGTGCGTCGGAACTGTACTCGCCGGTGCTGTTGTACTACCTTGCGCAGACAAGCTCGCGGCGTTCGTTGATGGCGTTCCCTGATGCAAGCTAAACCCTACACCCACAGCCAAAAGCATGATGATAATCGATGCACTACGGCGAAACCACGGAGCGCGTCTGATGGTACGTTCATACAAAGAGATCACCGATTCAATGTGCCACCCATTGTCTCTAAAAATCAGCCGTGCAACCAAACCTGTATGTTGATAACCTGCACGAATATAAAAAACGGGTGCGCCGTCCCAAACGTCTGTAGCGATGACTTCCCCCTGATGTACCGCATGCCATAACTTGATGAGAAAATTTTTATCCCAAGAAGATGCATGGTCAGCGTTTCTCAGATGAGAGATGATCTCGTTCACAAAGATAGGTTGAGCAATCTCAGGTAAGCCAAGTTGTCTCGTAGCCTTAATAAACCTCATATGCACCGTACCTGCCATAAACGATCTCGCGAACGAACCTGAATCCACAAAATCTTGTAGCACAGTTAGTCCACCTCTTCAATGTTGTTCCTGTTTGATTTGCTCTACTTTCTCGCTAAGGTATGTCCAGCGATCAAGCAGCTTGTCCAATTGTACTTGCGTTTCTTGTTGTAAAGCAAACAAGGATTGAGCTTTAAGAACATCATCGCCTGCCGTTTGCAACGCATGGACAAGATCGCGCAGGGTGCCTTCAACTTCTGAAATTTGTTCTTCGATAACTTCGTAATCACGTTCTTCCTGGTACGTAAGGCGCGTTTTTTTAGGCAGATTCGTTATTCGTGACATTTTACGATCTGTGGTTTTTTCCACTTGTTTCGTAGCCACGGGCGCACTCGTACGCAAATGTTCTACATGATCCGAATAATTGCCCAAATAACGCTTGGCTTCCCCGTCACCCTGCAAAACAAAAACATGATCCACGACACGATCTAGAAAATAACGATCGTGTGATGCGACAAGCACTGCCCCGGGAAACTCATCAAGATAGGTTTCAAGTGTCGACATCGTTGCAATATCTAAGTCATTTGTAACTTCATCCAACAAAAGCACGTTTGGCGAACCGAGCAAAACCTTTAAAAGTGCCAGGCGGCGCTTCTCTCCCCCGGACAATTTGTGAATCATTGTTCCATGCATAGAACTCGGAAATTGAAAACGTTCAAGCATCTGCGCTGCGGATAAACTGCGTCCATCATCCAACGTCACATACCGCGCGCTTTCCTGAACCCACTCGATCACACGCATCTCACCCGGGATTTCTTCGTGATCTTGTGAAAAATAGCCGATCTTTACAGTAGCACCTACTTTGATGCGTCCATCATCTGGCGCAACCAGACCAGCTAAAAGTTTTAGCAACGTAGACTTTCCTGTGCCGCTTAATCCGATGATGCCAATGCGATCACGGCGCTTTAAAAGATAACTAAAATCTCGTAGGAGCGTTCGCCCTTCGTACGCTTTACGAATATGGTCAATCTCCATAATACTGTTGCCAAGGCGCGACGAAGCCACAGACATCTCTAGTGTACTGCTATTTGTGCCTGGCGTCTGCTGTAAGATTTCGTAATAGCGATCGGTGCGCGCTTTTTGTTTCGTTCCGCGCGCTTTGGGTCCCCGTTTAATCCACTCAAATTCATTTCGCATGAAATTTTGACGCTTCTCTTCGCTGGCTTGTGCGCTATCTTCACGAGCAATTTTCTCTTGTAAAAAATATTCATAGTTACCCATATATTGATAGAGAAAACCGCGATCAAGTTCTACGATGCGTGTTGCAACACGATCTAAAAAGTAACGGTCATGCGTGACCATAAATAAAGCACCTTTGCGTTTTTGTAGATAGGTTTCAAGAAACTGTACAGTTTCATGATCAATATGATTAGTAGGTTCATCCAAGATAAGTAAGTCACAGGGATGAATCAATGCCCTGGCTAAAGCGACACGCTTGCGTTGACCACCTGAGAGCGAACTCATTGGCGTTTGAAAATCATCGATCCCAAGCCTTGTCAAAATATCCTTGGCGGCGTATTCTTCATCTTCGTCTTGTACGATGCTTTGTATCATGTCTTTTGTCGGATCAAAAGCGGGTTCCTGAGGCACATAACGAACGACAACCTGCTTGCCCATCGTCACAGTACCCGCATCGGGTTCTTCTAACTTTGCAATAAGTTCTAGCAACGTTGACTTCCCTGCCCCATTGTTACCGATCAATCCAATACGATCCTGGTCTTCGATTCCAAACGAAACATCTTGAAGTACGATGCGATCTCCATAACTTTTCGACACATGCTCTACAGAAACAATGTTCAAACCTTTGTCACCCCATTACCCATACCCATTAAACCACTATACCACGATTGTTTTACAAAACGATGCCAGAACTTTGCGAATCTCTGTCCCACCTTTCGCGATGTTGTAGAGCATGCTACCCTAGGTACGTGAGCCAAGTTACAAAAGGAGCAGACGTTCATGATCACAGACGGGTTAAACCCTGAACAAGCACGCGCGGTAACCACGACACAAGGACCCTTACTCATCATGGCGGGGGCAGGTTCAGGTAAGACCAGCGTGATGACACGCCGCATTGCCTACATCTTAGACCAAAATTTTGCTGCTCCATGGCAAATTCTAGCGATTACCTTCACCAATAAAGCAGCACGAGAAATGAACGAACGAGTAAAGAAACTGGTCGGCGGCCTTGCTGATGATATTTGGATGTCCACATTTCACTCGATGTGCGTCAAAATCCTGCGTCGTGAGGCAGAACATATCGGATACGACAATACATTTTCTATTCTCGATGCAAAAGATCAGATCGACTTAGTCAAGCAATGCATGCTTGATCTTAATTGCGACATCAAAAAATTTGATCCCGCCACCGTTCTTTGGAAGATTTCGTCAGCCAAAAACGACTTAAAAACACCGAATCAACTTAAAAAACGCGGACAAGCTTCCTTGATCGATTCCATCGCTGTTGATGTGTTTCGCGAATACCAGACCAAGTTGAAACTCATGAATGCTCTTGATTTTGATGACCTCATCGGAAAAACCGTCGAATTATTTGACGCCCATGAATCTATTTTGCGCACGTACCAAGATAAGTTTCGATACATTCATGTCGATGAATATCAAGATACCAATCGCGCCCAATATCTTTTGGTCAGTATGCTGACACAAAAACATCGTAATCTTTGTGTGGTCGGCGATTCCGATCAAGCGATCTATCGATGGCGAGGTGCTGATATCTCCAATTTCCTTAACTTCGAAAAGGATTATCCGGATGCGACCGTCATCAAATTGGAACAAAATTATCGATCAACGCAAACCATCTTG
The DNA here is from genome assembly GCA_027343965.1 of Caryophanales bacterium. GTDB lineage: Bacteria > Bacillota > Bacilli > Alicyclobacillales > SLC66 > JAKACU01. The sequence continues at coordinate 10,692 of DAHWJX010000040.1, forward strand.
GATGCAGCGAATGCAGTGATTCGTCATAACCGCAACCGCAAAGAGAAGAATCTCTGGTCAGCCGGAGATCATGGTGAAAAAATCGCGATCTTCGGGGCACTTGATCAAGAAGATGAAGCGGTATACCTTGTGGCAAAAATCCAGGAACATATCGCTAACGGTGGGCACTATGAAGACTGCACGATTCTCTATCGGGCCAACGCTTTGTCACGCGCCGTCGAAGAAGCTTTTATGCAGTCTGCCATACCGTATAAGATTCTCGGAGGAATGACTTTTTACGACCGTAAAGAAATTAAAGATGTTA
>DAHWJX010000075.1:0-2465 GCA_027343965.1 Caryophanales bacterium
GTGCATGAGCTGGGTGTATGAAGCTCGCTTGTATGATTCGAGAACTGTAGCCAACTACGTGGCGATGTGTGTTCGTGACGACCAAGTCCTGCGCGGCCAACAGCAGCCTTTGGTCCAGATCTACCGAACGCGAAAAGGAAACTATGGTGTACGGTACCTGACCGCCGAAATCCTACATTGAGTCAGAAAAAGTTCAAACAGACGAATCGACAGGGAGCAGACATTTGTCTTGCCCCTTCATTTTTGTGGTTTAATAGAGAAAGCACGTAACCCCCTGTTAAAAAGGAGATGTACCACTTTGGCATCAACGCTAAGCTTTGTATTTTGTAAAAAAAATCTCGAACTACATTCCCAATCTGTCTATGATCTTTTAAAAGAACAGTATCCGGATGTTTCCATCGAAATGAAAGATTGCGTGGATAAATGTGGTTTGTGCGCAGATGTTCCTTTTGTACTGAGGAATAATGCTGTCGTAGCCGGACGTGATCAAAGAGATTTATACAATAAATTGGAAAAGGGTTTGAAATACCTGAGCGCAAGACCCGATTTACTTGAAACGAAATAGCAAGGCATCGGTCATTTGTCCTATTGCATGATGGACCATTTCGAATATAGTGTCGTATGTTGGAATCGAGGTGGTAACCTTGCAACAGCGCAAGACGATGACCCGAGTTTTGAAAAAAAAGGTAAAACCAAGTTCGAACGCTGGATCAAAGAAACCGATTCCTGGTAAGATGCTTGATTTTGTCGATGTGGTAGAGCGATCTAAGCATGCTGTGGTCAACATTGAGGTGATGCAGGATCGGCCGCGCAGAAATAGCGCGTTACCTTTTCCGTGGGACCTACTTCCGGATACACAACCTCAAGCCATGAATATCGGCACGGGATTTATTTTTGATGACAGGGGCTTCATATTAACTAATGAACACGTTATACATGGCGCCTCTAAAGTCATGGTGCAGGTGTTAGGTAGGAAACAACCGATTGAGGCTCACGTAGTTGGAACAAAGTATGAACATGATCTTGCTGTTCTTAAGATTGACATGCCACGATCAATTTCTGTCATCAAGCTCGGTAAATCATCTGATGTAAAAGTCGGGGAATGGGTTCTTGCAGTTGGGAATCCCCTAGGGCTTGATCACTCTGTAACAGTAGGCATTATTAGCGCCAAGGAACGACCCATGCAAATTGGTGATCGTTCATATCCACACTTGCTTCAGACGGATGCCGCCATCAATCGCGGTAATTCTGGCGGACCACTTATCAATATGCGTGGGGAAGTAATCGGGATTAATACGGCCGTTTCGCAAAGTTCTCAAGGCATCGGTTTTGCCATTGCTATCGATGTCGTCCGTGAAGCTTTGCAATCCATTTTGGGAAAAGACTACCGCGAGTTAAAAAAAGGATGATCCTGCAAGATCATTGCAATATTCCGTATTTGACGGTATATTTATCGCAGTAAAGGAAGTGCACCTAGGGATCCGGCCGTTTATAGCGGACAGGACCGAGCGGTGCAGGCGAACAAGTGCTACACCGTGAGTATAAAAGACTCGGCGGGGAGGTTCCTTAAGCGGAACACCTCCGCTTTTTTATATCCAAAAAAAAGGAGTGCAAAGCGGTGCCTTTTCTAGACAGAGATGAACATGATGCGTGTGGAATAGTCGCTTGGATTGAAAAATCGGCACTTGCATCGCGTGATAATGTAGAACATGTATTACGTGCACTCGATCAAATGCGCCATCGAGCTGGCTTCGTTGCCATGGAAGGAGATGGCTCAGGTATTTTGATGGATTTGCCTAAGGGCATTTGGGCAGATTTCTTGCAAAAAGCTTCGTTGGATCCAGCACTTGTCTATCAAAATAACTTCGTTGTCGCGCATATCATGGTGACGGATGCCATGGCTATGCCTATTGAAGAATTGCAATCTAAATTTCACTCTTTTATTCAGGACTATCATTTTACGTTGCTGTTAGATCGCTTGGATGAAGTGGATCATAGGGCCCTAGGTCCTGGCGGGCAAGCGGAAGGCATTCATTTCTATCAGGCTGCGTTACAAGCTAATGCGACAGACAGAACACAAGTAGCTCAAGCTTGTTACGAGCTTCATCTAGCGATTGAATCGCAATTGGCGGTTCATACCGTATCCGTTTCGCCAGATAGTGTGGTGTATAAAGTTCGCGGAGATAGTTTCACGTTGCGCAAGTTTTATCATGACTTTTCTCATCCGGAATTTAAAAGTCGAATAACACTAGGGCACAATCGCTATTCAACCAATACCACCACATCCTCTGAAAGGGTCCAACCTTTTACTTTGTTGGGACACAACGGAGAGCTCAACACGATACACCGGTTACGTGAAGAATCACGTATGCTATCGATCGAACCAGTTCCAGGTGGCAGTGATTCTCAGGACCTCAATCGATTTTTAGATGGACTCATACATCGCTATGGGTACTCCCTTGCAG
>DAHWJX010000083.1:0-3972 GCA_027343965.1 Caryophanales bacterium
AACCGGGTTTGCTCATCCATCCAACTTCGAAATATCCTGTACAGCCACTCTCAAAAGTTAAAATACCAATCGCATAATCCTCTGTCGTAATCGGCTGCTTATAAGTATGAATCCTACCGATAACGTCGGTTACATCACCAGCAAAGTAGCGTAATAAGTCAATGGCGTGTATCCCCATATCCAAGAGTGCACCACCACCCGCCAATTCCCTGTTAAAGAACCAATCAGATACGGCACTCCAGGACTTATAAGGACCTTCGTGAGAACAACGAGCTCGAATCGAATATAAATCACCAATCAATCCATTCGTCAGCTGTTTTTTAATCCATTGATTGGCCTTCATAAATCGATGCGTAAATCCTACCATGAGAATTTTCCCAGTCTCCTGAGAAACTTGTTGCATCAAATTTGCGCCAGCCACATTCAATGCCATGGGCTTTTCACAAAGAACGTGTTTTGCGGCGCGCAAGGCCGCTACTGTTTGTTCGGTATGCAATGCATTCGGCGTACAAATGCTAACGGCATCTAAATCCTGCATTTCTAGTAACGCCCGATAATCTGAAACTACAGTTTGTATGCCAAATTGTTGAGCCATCAAGTTTGCCCGTGCCAGATCAATGTCAGCAATCGCGGCAATCTCAACTTCACCCGACAATTGATGATATCCGGGTAAATGAGCATATTCGGCGATAGCTCCTGCACCTATAATGCCAACGCGTAACGGTTTTGTCTCCAATATTGCCCCCCCTGACAAATGCCTTCATGCTAGTGTTACAAGTAGATTCGATACACAAGAGAATTATTCCACCATAAAATTATTTTTTTTTGGTTAAAACCACCGAACGATGGAAAAAAATTACCCATCTTTTCTTTGTGTTAGTATTAATGCATTTTGTAAACTGATTTCCGTACCTAGTTGGTCGTCTTCGATACCCTCGAATTCGACAGACAGATAACCATCATACCCAGACTTTATAATTTCTTGCATGATGGCAGGCAAATCGATGTCACCATGACCAAGAATAGCTCCTCGCAATAAGTGGCCACCTGCTGTTTCGAAGAAGCCCCTTCCAACCACAGGCGATGATTTGCGAATGTAAAAATCCTTCAGATGAATCATCGAGGCAATTGGGAGATTTTTCCTTACGGCGGCTACTGGATCCTCATCCACACAAAGAAAGTTCCCCACGTCGATCGTCGTTCTAAAGTTTGGCCTGTTCACTAACTGTACCAACCTTGAAACGCGATCACTCGCCTGCACAAAAAAGCCGTGATTTTCAACGCTCGTCGTGATGCCAAAGTTTGCCGCGTAATCAGCAATTCGCTGGCATGCCGACACGAGGCTTGGTAAGTCCTCTTCAAACTTTGCAATACTTGTCTCAGGAATGGGACGCCACGCCACATCATGTCGCAGCAAATGCACCCCTAATTGATGAGCAATATCTACTTGACTCTTAAGCTCTTGAATCGATCTTTCATACTGATCTGAATCTTTTGTGATAAAATTCCCACGAACAGCATAATTGGAAATTGCGATATTACTTTTTATGGCCTGTTCCCGAATCGCCTCAATGAGAGATGGATTTTGTACTAAAGTAAAACCAATCGGCACAAGTTCCACGTGTTGTGCTCCACGTTCTGCCAGCCAGCGAATTGCAGCAGGCACTGTCATCTCGCCGTTTTCAAGTGACCTATGAAGACTATACGTGCTGATACCTATTTTCATAATTTCCCTCCCCCTCGTACTATGCATATTATTCTTTTTAAAAAGGTGGAATGCAGTATGGAGACACCACAATTTTCATTTTCCGTGTTCTCTGATCCGCACTTCATGGCTTGGAAAGAGAGCAACCTTCCCGTCGATTCCGTTTCCATCGTAGAACAATCCTTTGAAGATGCCCTGCAAATGCATCCTCAATGGGTTGCTATTATCGGCGATCTCACCAATGGTAAAATCCGAGACTATAAATTAGCCTCTCGCATTCTTTCCCAATATACAGAAACGCGTTTTTTCTACACGATGGGAAATCACGAGTACTATGGCTGCTATGAAGACAATGATTATTCTAATGACAAGGCGCAAGAGCGCTTTTTACAGTATACGAACATGCCTTCAATCTATTACAAAGTAGAGTTTCAAGGTTTCTCTTTTCTGTTTTTATCAACAGAGTACTATAGCAAAACGATCAACGATGCCGGCTGGCTGTCTGATGCACAGTTGCATTGGTTAGATGATCGATTGTATGAACAATCTCAACAAAATCCCAATAAACCTGTGTTTGTATTTTTTCATCAACCGGTGAATGAAACTGTCGCAGAGTCCAAACAAACATGCGTCCAGTCCGATGCTTTACGTCATATCCTTAGCCAACATCAGCATGTGCTGTTCTTTTCAGGGCACACTCACTGTAACATGGACAGAATTGATCAATACGTAACGGATGGATCGATAACTTTTGTGGGTGGCGGGTGCCCACATGGAGATCATCCGCAATCACGATTTGTTGAGGTTTATCACAATAGAATCATAATCCGTGTGCGAGATCACAAAGCGGCAAGTTTCATCAAAGAACACGATCACACCGTGTGGCTTCCCTCATAAAATGTAGGAGTCTTAGATTCCCTGTGTTGAAGCAATTTCGACAAGACGTTGGATTTTATACGCGGTACGAAAATCAGGTTGTATGGGCGTATGCGTTTCAACGGCATCCAAAAAATTACTGAGTTGAACAACAAACGGATCTGATGACACGTTCTGTTCTTCCGAAACTTTCAAAGGATCGTCTGCTTCGCGTGGTTGATACCACGTCACATGAAAGTTTTCTGCATCACGTATATCAAAAGTTGCATATCCGCGAGCTGCCATGATCTCAATTTGGTAAGTTCCTGGACCTACTCGACTATCCAACAGAGATAACAAAGCTCCTGAAGCAAACCGCCCGGTCACGATCGACATATCATCGTTTGTCGGGAAGTGATTTTGCCGTTTAATGAATGTTCCTAACGTCCCCTGAATCGTTAACAACTGGCCGCATTGTGGTTCAAGCATCCATGTTGCCATGTCTAAGGAGTGCGACCCAAAATCAGCGAGCGCACCAGATCCAGCTACCCTGTCGTTCATTCGCCATTCCATACCAATCGCGTCGTTGGCTAATCGAGCACCACTGCATATCTCTCGATAAACAAAAACCGTTCCCAAATCGCCACGATTAATGAAGTGATATAGGCCTGAAATACCTTTGCGATAACGATTTACAAACCCAATCATATTGACTACATTTGCCCGCTCTACTTCCTGCATCATGCTATAAGCACCGGCTTGACTATCAGATGCTGGTTTTTCACAAAGTATCGCTAACCCACGTTGCGCCGCCAGGTTCACATAGTGGACATGATATTGGTTCGGGACTGCAATAATCACCGCGTCCAAATCCCGATGCAGAAATTCTTCAATATTTGTCGCACATACGGATGTTGTACCCTGACTAAACTGTCGTGCTCGTGATATATCTTCATCAAAAACGACATCCAAGACGCAACGGTCAGAGAGCACCGAAATCGCAGATCGATGATTAAAGGCGATACCTCCACAACCTATCAGGCCCAACTTTATCATATCCTCGTCTCCTTACCGTTACTTTCTCGCTGTCTCGTTAGTCAAAGCGTCATAAACTAGATAACCTCTTTGAAACACTTGTAACACTTGTATGTGGTGGTGATCCCTTTTATGAAAAATGACTAAGTCCGCTGGTGCACCTACTGTCAATCCATGTGCATTTTCCATCTGCATGTAGGCAGCAGGTTGAACCGAAGCCATGTCCCACGCTTCCGAAAGCGTTGCTAACCCTTGGGTTACCAAATGATCGATGCCGCGGATTAAGGGGGATACTGAACCCGCCAAAAGTTCGGGATGTGCAGTTAAAAACAGCCCATGATCAGCTGTTAACATCACATTGCCACCTATGTGTGTCT